>NZ_PVUE01000009.1 GCF_003003235.1 Antricoccus suffuscus | reverse complement strand
AGCTCGACCGGTCCGAGCCCGGACAGCGCGCCCCGGGACGCGGTCGCGATCAACCCGGCGGCCGCACCGGCGAGGGCGTGCTGGCCGTCGGTGAGCAGGTCCCGTTCGGGCAGGTACGCCACGCTCACGACTACTCACCCCACTCCGTTCACCAGTCATTTCATTCATTAGCACGTACGTTCGATTCTAGATCATCACTGCAACACTTGTCTAGTGGTGAGGGCATGTTTTTCTGGGGCCCGGGTCCGCAGGAAAACATTTGTGCCGATTCGCACCGTGACCGACTCGCCGGTGATGTATTCGGGCACATATGTACCGGAAGGACGTGAGCGTCAGCGACCGCGGTCACCCACATTTTCGAAGTCGCGAGTTTGCGAAACCTTCGACTCGCTCGCGCTCGCTCAGGCCAAGTCGCCGCGGCCCCCTCAACCAACGGGAGGTAGACCTCGATTCTGATGGGTATTGTGTGGTCATGGGGATCAATGAACGCGCCGGACAACCCGCGAAGCCAAGCGATCTTGTCGATATTGACGCGTTGACGTCGGCGTACTTCGACCTCCAACCCGATGTCAGCGATCCGCGTCAGCGTGTCGCGTTCGGTACGTCGGGGCACCGCGGCTCGTCGCTCACCACGTCCTTCAACGACGCCCACATCGCCGCGACGTCGCAGGCGATCTGCGAATACCGAGCGCAGGCCGGGATCGGCGGCCCGCTGTTCCTCGGCCGCGACACGCACGCCCTGTCCGGGCCTGCGCACGACACTGCCCTGGAGGTCTTCGCCGCCAACGATGTCCACGTGCTCGTCGACTCGTCCGATGGTTATGTGCCGACTCCGTCGCTGTCGCACGCGATCTTGCGCTATAACGGCACTGCTGGCAATACCGGCCGCGCCGACGGTGTCGTCGTGACCCCGTCGCACAATCCGCCGGCCGACGGTGGTTTCAAGTACAACCCGCCAGACGGCGGTCCCGCCGGCGGCGACATCACCGGCTGGATCCAGGACCGCGCTAACGAGTTGCTGTCAGGCAACCTCGACGGCGTACGCCGGATCCGCGTCGAACGGGCCCGGGGAGCAGACACCACCGGCACCTACGACTTCATGTCGTCGTACGTCGACGACCTCGGGAGCATTGTCGACCTCGACGCCATCAAGCGCGCGGGGGTGCGGATCGGCGCCGATCCGCTCGGTGGCGCGAGCGTCGCCTATTGGGGCGCGATCGCCGACCGATATGGGATCGACCTGACCGTCGTCAACCCGCACGTCGATCCACAGTGGCCGTTTATGACGCTCGACTGGGACGGCAAGATCCGGATGGACTGCTCGTCGCCGTACGCCATGGCCAGTCTCGTTGCGGCGAAGGACAAGTACGACATTTCGACCGGTAACGACGCGGACTCCGACCGGCACGGCATCGTCACCCCCGACGCCGGCCTGATGAATCCCAACCACTATCTCGCCGTCGCGATCGATTACCTCTTCACGCACCGCCCGGCCTGGTCGGCAGGCACGGCAATCGGGAAGACTCTGGTGTCCTCCTCGATGATCGACCGTGTCGCGCAATCCCTTGACAGGGAGCTGATCGAGGTGCCAGTCGGCTTCAAATGGTTCGTCGCCGGACTCGTCGACGGCAGCATCGGTTTTGGCGGCGAAGAGTCGGCCGGGGCCTCCTTCCTTCGCACCGACGGCGGCGTCTGGACCACCGACAAGGACGGCATCATCCTCTGCCTACTCGCGTCCGAGATCCTCGCGACCACCGGAAAGTCACCCTCGGTGAGGTACGCCGAACTCACCGAGACGTTTGGCTCCCCGGCGTACGAACGCATCGACGCGCCCGCCACCCCCGAGCAAAAGGACAAGCTGAAGGGGCTGTCCGCCGACCAGGTCACCGCGACCGAGCTCGCCGGGGACCCGATAACCGCCAAACTCACCAATGCACCGGGAAACGGTGCCTCGATTGGCGGCCTCAAGGTGACCACGGACAGTGGCTGGTTTGCCGCACGCCCGTCCGGCACCGAGGACGTCTATAAAATCTATGCAGAGTCATTCAAAGGTCGCGACCATCTCACGCAGATCCAGGCCGCCGCCAAGAACGTCGTCGACAACGCAATCAGCTAAATATTCGGGAGAATACCGTGTCCTCGGTCTACGTCACACCGCTCACCCCTCTGTCGTTCCTCGAACGCTCCGCCGACGTCTATCCCGACAAAGTCGCTGCCATATATGGGAAGCGCCGCATCACGTTTGCCGAGCTCAAGTCCGACGTACTCAAGGTCGCCAATGCGCTGAAGGCAAGCGGGATCGAGCCCGGCGATCGGGTCGCCTACCTCATGCCCAACCTCCCGGAGATGCTGGTCGCGCACTTCGCCGTACCGCTCATCGGAGGCGTGCTCGTGGCCATGAATACGCGGCTTGCACCGGCCGAGCTCCGCTATATTTGCAACCACTCCGGCGCGAAGGTTCTCATCGCCGACGCCGGCCTGCACGACTCGTGGGGTGAGTTGGTCGGCACCACCGAAACCGTCAAAGAGATCTTCAGCTTCACCGATACCGAGGCACAGATCGCCCCTGTGGCGGGAATTCCGGCGTACGAGGAGCTCGTGGCTCGCGGCGACGAGTCCCCGCTTCCGTGGGAGGTCGAGGACGAGCTGGCGACGATCTCGATCAACTACACCTCCGGCACGACGGGCAAACCGAAGGGCGTCATGTACACCCATCGCGGCGCCTACCTCAACTCCTTCGGCGAGATCATCCACTCGACCCATTCGCCGGACAGCGTCTACTTATGGACTTTGCCGATGTTTCACTGCAACGGATGGTGCACGCCCTGGGCCCTGGTCGGGATCGGCGGCACACAGGTCTGCCTGCGCGAGGTACGCGGCGACGTGATCTGGGGCCTGTTCAGCGAGCACGGTGTCACGCACCTCAATGGTGCCCCGACAGTCGTCACCACGATCATGAACGCCGAACAAGCGGCGACCCTCGAATCGCCGATCACCATCACGACGGCCGGCGCCCCGCCGAGCCCCACCACCATCCTGCAGATGGAGAAGATGGGCTTCACCGTCGTACATGTCTACGGCCTGACCGAGACTTATGGCCCGTATTCCGTCGGCGAGTACAAGCGCGAGTGGGATTCCCTTGCCGCCGCGGAACGCGCCAAACTCCTTGCCCGCCAGGGTGTCGGCATGATCCAGACCGAACGGGTGCGCGTAGTCGACGAGCAGATGAACGACGTACCCGCCGACGGTCAGACCATGGGCGAGGTCGTGATGCGCGGCAACAACGTCATGAAGGGCTACTTCGACAACCCGGAAGGTACCGCCAAAGCGTTCGAGGGCGGTTGGTTCCATTCCGGCGATCTCGGCGTCATGCACCCGGATGGTTACGCCGAACTTCGCGACCGCGCTAAGGATGTCGTCGTCTCCGGAGGAGAAAACATCTCGACGATCGAAGTCGAGCAGGCCATTGTGTCGCACCCAAGCGTGCTCGAAGTGGCCGTCGTCGGCGTACCCGACGAGAAGTGGGGTGAACGCCCCAAGGCGTTTGTGACACTGCGCGACGGCAAGTCCGTCACCGAGGACGAGCTTCTTGCGCACGTGCGCACCCAGATCGCCCGCTACAAGTCTCCCGGACACATCGAGTTTGTCGACGAGCTGCCCAAGACCTCGACCGGCAAGATCCAGAAGTTCGCATTGCGCGACAAGGAGTGGGCCGGTCACGAGCACCGGATCAAGGGCTGAGCAAGATCAAGGGCTGAGCACAGAGAAACCGCCGCCCACTCCTTCCGGAGCGGGCGGCGGTTTCTCGCGTGAAGCTCGTTCTGTTACTTCTTGTCGACGGCGATCCCGCGCAGGTCGGGACTCCCGCTTGACTTCTGATAGATGTTCGATACCGCTGGTGACATGCCGGTCGCCAGGTGGATCATGCACACCGGGATCACGTGCGGCGGCGCGTCGACCCAGGCATCCATCATCTTCGCGTACGCCGTGCTGCGCTCGGCCGGATCGAGCGAGGCCGCGCCCTCGGCGGCGTACTTCAAGATGTCGTCATTGACTCCGCCGCCCGGATTGAACAGTGCGCTCGGCGCCAGGTATCGACCATTCAGCGCATCCGGGTCGTTAAGACCGGTGAACACCGAACTTGCCAAGTCGGAGGTCTTGTCAATCGAGAAGTCCTGCACCATCTGGGCCGGCGGTAGTGGCTTGACCGTCACCTTGATGCCGATGTTCTTCAGCTGATCCTGCACTACCTCGGCGAACTTCGTGTAGATCGTGACGTTGGGCGTCACCGTGGTGAGCTCGAGGTCCTTGACTCCCTTGTCTTTAAGGATTTTCTTAGCGGCCTCGGGGTCGTACGGGAATTTGTCGAGCCCGTCACCGATTTTCTTACTGTAGCCCGGACTCGTCTCGGGGAACGGTTGAATCTGCGGCGTGCAATGCCCGTCGTACATGCCCTCTGAGATCGCCTCGCGGTCGATCGCCATGTTGAGCGCCTTGCGGACCTCCGGGTCGCCCAGCGGGCCCTTGGACGTATTTAGCGCTATATAAAGGAAGATCGCGCTCGGCTTCGTGATGACCTTGATGCCGTCCTTCTCGGCGGTGTCCAACTGGTCGGGGTTGATCTGGGCAACGTCGATCTCGCCGGCGGCAAGCGCGTTGTAGCGCGTCTGGTCGTCGCTGATGAGCTTGAAGGTCATCGTGGCGACCTTCTGCGCATCCGGATCCCAGTAACCGTCGACCTTCTTGTACGAAACACGGTCGCCCGGAACAATCTCGGTCGTTTCGTAGCCACCGATGCCGACCGGCTGTGTCTTGAGGAGGCCGGCCTCCGCCGCGGCGGGCGATACCATCACGCCGGTACGAGCCGCGAGCGCGACCGCAAGGGACCCGAGTCCGCCGTCGACGCTGATCTTCACCGTCAGCGGGTCGACCACATCGACGCTGGTGATCTGATAAACCTCACCGGAGATCTTGCTGTCCTTCCCCCGGTTGCGGTCCAGGTTGTACTTCACGGCCGCCGCGTCAAACGGCGTGCCATCGGCAAAGCTCAGTCCCGCACGCAGCTTGAGGGTCATGGACTTCAGGTCAGCGGCCGAGGTAAATTCGGTCGCCAGTTGTGGCTCGATGTCACCGTCCGGAGTCTGCTGCAGGAGCTTGTCGTAGACCGGGTTCCAGAAGGAGATGTCCGCGCCGTTGATGCTGTCGATCGGGTCCCAGCTCGATGCGAACGCCGTGTAACCAAATGTGAAGTTCGCATTCGGGTCAAAATTCTTGGAGAGCTTAACCGACGTCGGATAGTCACTTGTCGCCTTGGTGCTCTTCTTCGGCGCGTCGCCGCAGCCGGCAAGCAACAGGCCGGCAGACAGCAGTACAGCGGTGATTTGAACTCGTCTTCGCATTTATTCCTCGTCTTTGTGAGATAGCGCCGCAAATCCATACGACGCACAAACGCACATAAAGGCTTTGTAATGTAATGAACGCTCCATATATCTAGCACGAGACCAGCGCGTCGGCAAGACCACGAGACCTAGTTGCAACCACAAAGCGGGCTCACCGGCGTCGCCGCCGGTGAGCCCGCTTTGTCGGATGGTGAATTACTACTTCTTAGCCACCGCAACGTCGCGCAAGTCCGCCGCCCCGCTAGCGGTCTGAGAAACGCCCGAGACGTTGGTCTGGAAGGCAGCGGCAAGATGCACCATGCACACTGGCAACATGTGCGGCGGTGAGTCGACCCACGCGTCCATCATCTTCTCGTAAGCCTTACTGCGCTCAGCCGGATCGAGCACTGCGGCGCCCTCGGCGGCGTACTTCATCAACTCGGGATATTCCGCGCCGCCCGGGTTGAACAGCGCCTTTGGTTGTAAGTAGCGGCCCGAGAGCGCATCGGGGTCATTAATTCCGGTAAACACCGAGGACGTCGCCTCGACAGACTTGTCAATCGAGAAGTCCTGGACGACCTGCGCCGCTGGCACGGATTTGACATTGACCGTGATCCCGACTTCCTTCAACTGAGCCTGAATCACCTCACCGAACTTGGTGTAAATGGTGACGTTCGGGCTGACAGACGTAATCTCAAGATCCTTGACCCCTTTTTCCTCGAGGATCTTCTTGGCCGCCTTAGGGTCATACGGGAAGACGTCGAGTCCGTCGCCGATCTTCTTGCTGTATCCGGGACTCGTTTCTGGGAAGGGCTGAATCTGCGGCGTGCAGTGGCCGTCGTACATGCCCACTGAAATTGCCTTGCGATCGATCGCCATGTTGAGTGCCTTGCGGACCTCCGGGTCGCCGAGCTGGCCCTTGGACGTGTTCAGCGCGAGGTACACGAAGATCGCGCTCGGCTTGGTGATGACCGCGAGCCCTTCCTTTTCCGCGCTGGCGAGCTGATCGGGGTTCAGCGAAGCACCGTCGAGCTCACCGGCCATCAGCGCGTTGTAGCGCGTGTTGTCATCCGTGATGAGTTTGTAGGTCATGGTGGCGACCTTCTGGGCTCCGGGCTCCCAGTAGCCGTCGGTCTTCTTGTAGGAAACGTGGTCACCCGGCACGATCTCGGTTGTGACGTAGGCGCCGGCGCCGACCGGTTCCGTCTGGATGATGCCGGCCTGCGCGGCGGCGGGTGAGACCATCATGCCGGCGCGCCCGGTAAGCCCGGTGGCGAGCGATCCGAGGCCACCATTGACGTTAATCTTCACCGTCAGCGGGTCGACGACCTCGACGCTGGTGATCTGGTAGAGCTCGCCGGAGATCTTGCTGTTCTTCGCGCGAGCGCGGTCGAGGTTGAACTGGACCGCCGTGGCGTCGAACGGCGTGCCGTCGGAGAAAGTCAGGCCCTCACGCAGCTTCAGCGTCATGGACGCCAGGTCTGCCGCGGGCGTGAATGCCGTCGCCAGCATCGGCTCGACCTTGCCGTCCTCATCCTGTTGCAGGAGTCGGTCGTAGACCGGCGCAAAGAACGTGAAGTCACCCCCGGTGACACTCTCAATGGGATCCCAGCTTGACGCGTACTGGACGTAGCCGTAGGTGAAGTTCGCATTCGGGTCGAAACCCTTTTTCAGGTCGATCGAGGTGGGATACTCGTCGGTCGCCTTTGTCGCCTTCTTCGGCGCATCACCACAGCCGGCGACGAGGAGACCAGTCGCCAGGAGCGCGGCGGTAAATCGGAAACGATGGCGCATCGAGATCGGAACCTTCCGTGAATACGTCGAGGCAAAGCTGCCTGTCGAATCGTCGGCGCACTCGCTCAATGCGAATGCGCCGCCATAATGTACTGGGCGATCCATTAATGACTAGCAGAGACTTAACATATGTTCAAGATCACTCTTCAGTCCGCAACCTGACCGATACCCAACCGATCCTCGCGGTTCGCTATGCGCCCGGAGGTACCTGCAGGCCGGCGATCAGGAAGTCGGCGATTATGTCGGCGACCTCGGCGCTCGTATGTGCGCCGCGCGTCCGATACCACTGCGATACCAGGCTGACCATGCTCAGCATCGAGTTGGTGATCACCCGGTCGTCCGAGCGGAAGACTCCCGCGCGTACGCCGTCCTCGAGCGCCTGCTGCCAGAACTGCTGCACGTCATCTCGGGCCTGCTGAAACTCGTCTTGATGCGCCTTCGATAATGCGTCACGGTCCCGCAACTCAATCGTGACTGCGCGCCGATATCGAATGATGTGGGTGACGTGATCGCGCACCATTGCACGCAGGCGGTGCTCAGGATCGTCGTACGCCGCCACGGTACGTCGAGTGTTTTCATACATATTCGCGATGTACGAGCTAAGGATCTGCCAGAGCAGTTCGTCTTTGGACTTGATGTGGTAGTACAAGGCGCCGGACTGCACGTCGGCCATCTTGCAGATCTCCGAGACGCTGGTGCCGTGGAATCCTTGCCTGGCAAACAACTTGGTCGCGGAGTCGAGAATTCGCTTCTGGGTGTCGCCGGTGTCGGACCCGGGCGGGCGTCCACGGCGGGCTGGCGTCTGAGTCATCCCGCCTCCGGTGGGCCCGTCAATGTAGTAGCAACCACTACATTAGTAGCATGCTGCCGGAGAATTGCTTGGGCGCGACAAGGCTGCTGACACCAATCGTCGTACCGCAGCTGCCTAGCGGCCCTTGAAGACAGGGGCGCGCTTTTCGAGGAACGCCGAAGCAGCTTCCCGGCAGTCCTCCGTTCGGCCGACCTGCACGTGCGCGGCGATCTCGTTGTCCAGCGCAGTGGCGAATGTCTGGTCCTGGGCACCGTTGAGGCAGCCCTTCATCGCGGCCAACGCCAATGGAGAGCGGGTGGCCATCAACACCGCACGGGACGCGACAAATGGCATGAGTTCATCGGGTTCGCGTACGTCGGACACCAGACCGATCTCGAGTGCGCGCGCGGCGGTGAACTTCTCAGCAGCAAACATCAGCTCGCGAGCCCTCGAGGGGCCGACCAGCCGCTGAAACGTCCACGAGATGCCGAAGTCACCGGACAGACCTGCGGTGAGGAACGCGGTGTTGAATGCCGCTTTGCTTGAGGCATAACGGATATCGCAGGCCGCGGCGAGCGACAGCCCGGCGCCGGCGCAGGCACCGTTGATCGCCGCGATCGTTACTTTGGGCATGTCGTGCAACATCTGCACGACGCGCACGCGGGCTCGCAGGGTATTGATTGCCGTGGGGATGGGCGTCTGCGACTTCGGAGGGCCTTCGTTGCCTGAAATGTTGCCGAGGTCGCCGCCGGCGCTAAACGCCCGCCCCGAGCCGGTCAGGATGAGTACCCGCACGTCGTCGTTGCCGGAGACCTCCTCGAGCGCCGTGAGCAAGTTGTCCATCAACGGCTCCGAGAAGGTGTTGAGCTTGTCGGGGCGGTTGAGGGTTACGGTCGCGATCGCGTCATCGATCTCGAGTAATACCGGTTTTGTTTCCACGGAGGTCATGATTGTCTACCTAACTGTTGCTTAGCGGCCGTTGAAGGTCGGCGTACGACGAGTGCGGAAGGCATCGGTGCCCTCGCGTGAGTCTTCGGAGTCATTGGAGATCATTACCGATAGCGCCGCGTTGTCGAGACACTCGTCGAGAGTGCTGGTCGAGGCCCGGTCGATCATTCGATTGTTGAGCCGGATCGACAGCGGTGCACCGGCAGCGAGTTTGCCGGCCATCGCGCGGGCAGTCTCGATGAGGACGTCATCGTCGACGACCTGACCGACGAGCCCGAGTCGGTGAGCTTCTTCGGCGTCGTAAATCTCCCCGAGCAGGCTCATCCGTTTTGTCGCCTCGAGACCGATCAGCCGCTGGAAAAGCCACGGCCCACCTTCGTCCGACAGCAGACCAACGCGTACGGCGGTGTCGCCCAGTCGCGCGGACCGGGCCGCGATCCGGAAGTCACACGCCGCGGCGAGCGCGAGACCGCCAGCCACGGCGGCACCGTTCACCGCCGCAATAGTCGGCTTATCCATAGAATGCAGCGTGCGAATGACCGGATGCATCCCTTCACGCATGACAATGGCGTGCCCCAGCTGACGCTCCGCGGCGCCGTCAGAGCTCTTGAGGTCGCCTCCGGTGCAAAACCCTTTGCCGGTGCCGGTGATGATCAGTGCTCGCTGCGCGTCGTTAGCGGTAAAGGCCAACAGCGCGTCATTGATCTCGGCGCACATCTCTGAGGTGTAGGCGTTCATCGTGGCCGGACGGTTGAACGTCAGCGTCGTGACGCCGTCGCCGCCGTTCTCCACGATGATCGTCTTGTATGCCCGGCTTGTGCCAATGGAGTCGGAGTTACTGGTATTGCCCACGAAGCACCCTTTTCAGTATCTTGCCCCGACGTCGACGCGTGCAGGACCCGGTACGCCGACCCTAGCGAATATCGAAGATCTTCACGAACATCGGCGTATCGAATAGCAGGCGCGGGGCGGTTTCGGGAGTCTTTCGACGCCGAGTTCAAACCCCTTGTCGGCACCGCGGGCCCTTCGACAGGCAGGCACATCTGTGTGAGAATCCGACGCAGGGCCCGACGGCTACCGGCCGCCGGACACGGACGTGAGGCGGAGTCACATGGCGCAACGACCAAGTATCAGCGGACAGCCACTTGAGGAGGCCGCCAAAATGGCGCGTCTGGATCTCAGCGACGCGCGCAAGGAGGCCGTCGCACCGGCGCTGGATATGGTCCACGGCCTTGTCGACCTCCTCGACGGGATCGAACTGGGCGACGTACCCCCGGCTAGCAGCTTCAACGCTCGGTGGGTGTGATCGGCATGCATCCATACGAGCTGACGCTGACTGAAGCCGCCGAGAAGATCGGCAGCAAAGAACTCTCCCCCGTCGAGCTCGCAGAGTCTGTGCTCGGTCGAATCGAAGCGGTGGACGGCAGAGTCGGCGCGTTCGCCGCGGTGACCGCCGATCGCGCAATGGCCGACGCGAAGCGGGCCGCCGACGACATCGCCGCGGGCAACTACCGCGGCGCGCTGCATGGCGTGACGGTCGGCGTCAAGGACTTGGTCGACACGGCGGGCATCGCGACCACGTCAAGTTCGAAGACTCGGGCAGACAACGTGCCCAACGCCGACGCGGCGGTGGTCGAGCGGCTTAGCGGTGCCGGCGCCGTACTCGTCGGCAAGACGCATACGCACGAGTTCGCGTACGGCGTCATCACCCCGACGACTCGTAACCCGTGGAACCTCGACCACATACCGGGCGGCTCCAGTGGCGGGTCCGCGGCGGCCATCGCCTCCCAGATGTGCCACGGCGCGATCGGCACCGACACCGGCGGCTCGATCCGCATCCCGTCGGCCGCGTGCGGCACGGTCGGCCTGAAACCGACGTACGGCCGCGTCTCTCGGCGTGGCATAACGTCGCTGAGCTGGGCGCTCGATCACGTCGGCCCGATCACCCGCACCGTGCATGACGCGGCCCTGATGATGAATGTGCTCGCCGGTTACGACCGCGCCGACCCGGGGACGGTCGACGAGCCGGTACCCGACTTCACCGCCGGACTCGACTCGGGCGTGAAAGGCATGGTCTTCGGCCTGCCCACCAACTACTTCTTCGACAACATCGACCTCGAGGTGGAGTCCGCCGTACGCGCCGCGGTCGACGTACTCACAGGTCTCGGCGCGCAGGTCCGCGAGATCGAGCTTCCGATGACCGAGACCTATATGTCGGTGGAGTTCGGGATCCTCGTGCCCGAGGCAAGCGCGTACCACCAGAAACTGTTGCGCGAGAAGGCCGACCTCTACACCGACGACGTACGAGTCTTCCTCGACGCCGGCGAGCTCATGCTCGCGACTGACTACATCAAGGCGCTGCGCGTGCGCACCTTGATCCAGGACGGCTGGCGAGACATGTTCGAGGGGCTCGACGCCGTACTCGCGCCGACCCTGCCCTCGACCGCCGCCCGCGTCGGCCAGGACACCTTCAACTGGGGCGTCGAGGAGCCGGTCATCAATGCCTATGTGCGGACCTCCGCGCCGGGCAATCTGACTGGCCTGCCGGGATTGTCGGTGCCGTGCGGGCTCAGCAACGACGGCCTGCCGATCGGGCTGCAGATCCTTGGCAAGCCGTTCGCCGAGCCGACTGTCCTGCGCATCGGGGCGGCGTACGAGGCCGCCAACCCGTCTGCCGGCAAGGTGCCCACGCTCGGCTAGGCCGCTGCGTCAGTCCGCGACTTCGTGACGGATCGCCGGCCATTCGTGACGGACGGACGGACATTCGTGACGGATCGCCGGCCATTCGTGACGGACGGGCGGACATTCGCGACGGATCGCCGGCCATTCGCGACGGATCGGGGGAACTGACGCTATGTCAGGCGCACCCGCGGATCGAGTACGGCGTAGAGCAAGTCGACAATGATGTTCGCGAGCACGACAAACACTGCGGCTAGCAGCACTATCGCGATGATCACCGGCTCATCCTGGTTGACCACCGCCTGCACGGACATCCGGCCGAGTCCGTTGAGCCCGAACACCTGCTCGGTGACGATGGCACCACCTAGTAGTACGGCGACGTCGATGCCGAACTGGGTGACGATCGGGACGAGCGCGGCGCGAAGAGCATGTCGGAACGTCACGCGCGTGTCGGAGAGACCCTTCGCCCGCGCTGTACGGATGTAGTCCTCGCCGTAGACTTCGAGCATCTGCCCGCGAGTCAACCGCACGTAGACCGCCATCGAGGCCACGGCCAGCGTGATCCACGGCAGGATCAGGTGCGAGAACCAGCCGGCGGGGTCCTGCGTCAACGGCACGTATCCGCTGCCCGGGAACAGATCCACGCCGTTGATGTGCAACTGGAAGAACAAGAAGTACAGCAGCAGCAGGCCGAGCACGAACGTCGGAAACGACAGACCCGTCAAGGCAAAGAGCGTGGCCCCGCGATCGAGCAGGGTCCGAGGGCGGGTAGCGGAGAGTATCCCGATGAGCACGCCAAGCACGACCCAGATGATGGCCGCGCCGATCGCGAGCGACGCGGTCACCGGGAGCGCGCGGGCGATGAGCGTGGTGACCGGCTCATGGCTGTAGTACGAAAAGCCGAGATCGCCGTGGAACAGCCGCACGATGAAGTGCCAGTACTGCACCTGAATCGGCTGGTCGAGGCCTAGCTGGGCGGTCACCGTATGCACGAGCTGCTGGTTCTGTGCCGCAAACTTGCCCAACAGCAGCTGCGCCACATTCGTCGGCGCGATGAAGAAGATGCCGAAGACGATAACGCTGATCAACCAGATCACGATCAGACCGGTGAGGAGGCGGCGGATCAGAAACCTAATCATTCGGCTACCTCGCCATCAGTCGTTCGGTCCGTGGATCGAGCGCGTCGCGGACGCTGTCGCCGAGCAGATTAAACGCTAACGTCGTGAGAATCAGTGCCAGGCAGGGGAAGACAAGGAACCACCAACCAACTTGATAGAAATTCTGCGCGTCGCTGATCATGTTGCCCCAGCTCGGCGTGGGCGGAATGATGCCGACTCCGAGGTAGGAAAGGGTCGCCTCGAAGACGATTGAGACTGGGATCAGCAGTGTCGCGTAGACGATCACCGGCGCGATCAGGTTGGGCAACACGTCGACGACCATGATGCGCAGGTCACCCGCGCCAAGCGAGCGCGCCGCCTCGATGTACTCACGTTCTCTAATTGCCAGAGTCTGGCCGCGCACAATTCGCCCGACGGCGGCCCACGAGAAGAACGCGATCACGACAATCTCGATCAGTTCGCTGGGGCCGACAACCGAGACGAGCGCGATGGCGAACAGCAGGAACGGGAAGGACAACACCACGTCCATCAGCCGCGACAGGATGGTGTCGACCACCGGGCCGAAGTAGCCCGCGCATAGCCCGACGACCACACCGATGAACGCCGCTGCAGCTGCAGCAGCCACACCAACGACCAGCGAAACTCTTGTGCCATAGATGATCCGGACGAGGATGTCACGGCCGAGGTTGTCCGTGCCGAGCCAGTGACGCGAGTTGGGGGCGACAGGTAGACCGGCGACAGTGATCCCGAAGTCGCGATCCTGTTCGGTGGGAGAGTAGCCGACCAGGTGCGACAGCGGCCCCGCGAACACGGCCACGACGATCAGGAGCACGATGAACGTCGCGCACGCGACGGCGACCTTGTCCCGGCGCAGTCGAGCCCATGCGATCTGCCATGGACTGCGACCGGCCACGGGCTGCCCGGCGGGTGGCGTCTGGACTGGACCCGTCGTCGTCAGCTCGGTGGCAGACATCGCAGCATCACGCTTCCGCGACGCTGTTTGAGGTGCCGGCAAGTCGTTCTCCCGGCTCGACCGGGAAGAGGCACGCGGTGAGGTGATCCCCAGGGTCTGCCGCGCGCGGCTCGAGCGCGGGGATCTCTGCCGAGCAGATTGCCTGCGCCTTAGGACAACGCGGATGGAATCGACAGCCGGACGGCGGACTGACCGGTGACGGAACGTCGCCGCTCAGGAGGATCCGTTGCCGCTGTCGGGACCGGTCCGGGTCGGCGATCGACGCAGCAGATAGAAGCGCATTGGTGTAGGGATGCCTTGGTACGCCGTACAAGTCGGATCGGTCGGCGAGTTCCACTATCTTGCCTAGATACATCACCGCCACCCGATCACTGACGTGCTCGACTACCGACAGATCGTGCGCGATAAACACATACGTGAGGTCGAAGTCGTGCTGGAGCGACTCGAGCAGGTTGATGATCTGGGCCTGGATTGATACGTCGAGCGCAGAAACCGGCTCGTCGCACACGATCAGCTTTGGCTTCAGGGCGAGAGCTCGCGCCACTCCAATTCGTTGCCGTTGGCCGCCGGAGAAGTCAGCCGGAAACCTGTTGTAATGCTCCGGGTTGAGGCCGACGAGCTCCATGAGTTCCTGCACCCGGCGCTTGCGCTCCGCGCCATTGGCGATCCCGTGGATCGCGAACGGATCGCCGATGATCGAGCCGACCCGTCGTCGCGGGTTGAGTGAGCCGTAGGGATCCTGGAAAATCATCTGGACTTCCCTGCGGTACGGACGAAGTTGGCGCCGCGACAGGGTCGACAGATCCGTGTCTTCGAACAGCACCCGACCGCCGGTCAGCGGATATAGCCGGGTGATGCACCGTGCCAGTGTCGACTTGCCGCAACCGGTCTCCCCGACCAGCCCGAGCGTCTCGCCACGGCGTACCTCGAGGTCGACCCCGTCCACGGCGTGGACTCGGCCGATCTCCTTCTTGAAGATGATCCCCCGTTTGATCGGAAAATGCTTCACCACGCCTTCCACCCGTAGTAGTACGTCGCCGCGAGGCCGCGGATCGCTCATGATGCAACCTCCCGTTCGGATTCCCGCAGCGGCGCTTCGTTGGCCGCCGCTGCCCTAGCTTGATGTGTCTGCGGCGCAAGCCCGCGCAGACCCGGGGGCAGCCAGCACGCGGAAGTATGGTCGTCGGCAACCTCGGTCAACTGCGGATCTTCGACAGCGCAGCGCTGCATCGCATAGCGGCAGCGCGGATGGAACGCGCAGCCAGACGGAATATTGATCAAACTTGGCGGCGTACCGGGGATTGGGCGAAGCTTCTCCCCTGTCCCTGCGGCACCTGGAATCGACTCGAGCAGGCCAACCGTGTACGGATGGTGCGCGTCGTAGTACAGCGGGCGCCGTGGCGCCTGCTCCACGGCGCGACCGGCGTACATCACCAACACCTCATCGGCGATGTCTGCGATGACGCCTAGGTCGTGGGTAATCATGATCAGCGCCGTGTCGAACTCCTTCTGCAGCCGTGTCATTAGATCGATGACTTGCGCCTGTACCGTCGCGTCCAGAGCCGTCGTCGGCTCGTCGGCGATGATCAGTGCGGGGTCAAGGGCAAGGGCCATCGCGATCATGGCACGCTGACGCATGCCCCCGGAGAACTGGTGCGGATAGTCGTCAACCCGGCTTTCAGCCTCCGGGATCCCCACCAGAGACAGCAATTCCACCGCCCGGGCACGTGCCGCGCGCTTGCTCACCTTGCGGTGCGCCCTGATCATCTCGACGATCTGCCAGCCGACCTTGTACAGCGGATGCAGGCTCGACAGCGGATCTTGGAACACGGTAGAGATCTGTGCGCCGCGGACCTGACGAAGCTCCTTCTTGCCCATAGTGAGCAGGTCGTGACCTTCGAACATCGCCGTACCTGTCACGGTCGCGCCTTGAGTCAGGCCGAGCAAGGTCTGCGTGCAGACGCTCTTGCCCGAACCTGACTCCCCGACGATGCCTAGGGTGTGTCCGCGTTCGAGGGCGAACGACACCCCGCGGACGGCCCGGACAAGGCCGTCCGCGGTTGGAAACGTCACCGACAGGTCAGTGACCTCGAGCAGAGCCATGGCCCGCCCCTGTCAGCTAGTCGGATCCAGCCAGATTTGCGTGATGTCGTAGTTGACGCTGCTCGGCAACTCAAGCGCGTTATGTACCCGCGTCGAGCGGAAGATCGGTGTCGACTGCGTTTGGAACGGCACGAACGCGGCGTCCTTCATGACCTGCATATCCGCCTCGTGCATGGCTTTCGTGATCTCCGCCTTGTCGGTCGAGGCCAGGGCCTTGTCGATATCGGCGTTCACTGTCGCGTTGTTGTAGTCGCCCCAGTCGGTCGATCCCGGCCCGTAGGTCCGGCCATCGAACAGCGGTTCCATGATGGAACGGGCGTTGTTGCCGTACCAGTCGGGAATCCAGCCGGGTTCGGAGATGTCCCACGTACCGGCCTTCGCCGCATCCGGTGCCGACAGGTACTTCCCGTAGTAGTCGCCCGCGCTGGACGGCGTACCGACGGTCGTGATCCCGCACTTGGCCAGGTCTGCCTGGATCGACTGGTAGACCGCGGGATGCTTACCGGAAGTCCGGTACACGTCCTTGAGGGTCAGACCGTTTGGATAGCCTGCCTCCTTCAACAGCGACTTGCATTTGGCCGGATCGCCTTTGTTGTCCTTGGTCGGGTAGAGGTTGAACTTCTCGTAGCCGACGTTGCCCGGTGGAATCACCTGGTTGAGTGGCTGGTTGAGCGTCGGACCACCGTAGATCTGTCCGAGCGCTACCTTGTCTACGGCGTACTCGATTGCCTGCCGTACCTTGACCTTGCCGAGGGCGCCATTGTTGTTGGGGCTCTGCATGTTGAAGGTCAGGAACGGGTTGGTGTCGAGGTTCGCGTAGATCCCGAGCCGCGGGTCGTTCTGCGCTTTCAGGGCCGGGACGTTGGCCGTCGGCACTGTGGTATCCCACGACATGTCGGCAGTTCCTGCCTCGATCTGCTGCTGTACACCGTTTTCGTCCGGTCCGAGGGTGATCTGAATGTGATCGACGTACTGATGCCGGATCGGATCGGACTTCTGACTCCATGCCGTGTTTCGGTCGAGCATGTAGGACTGGCCGGGCGTGTACTGCACGATCTTGTACGGGCCGTCGGAGATCGTGTGTTGACGGAAGTTCGCATCGTCCGGAAGGTAGTTCAGGTACTCGACAGGGGCCGGAGACGAGAACGGCAACGCCAATATATTGATGAAATCGCCCGCCGGCTTAGTCAAGGTGAACTTCACCGTGTTGTCGTTCACCGCTTCAATACCGGAGATCTGGTTGCTCTCGATGAACGCCTTGAATGCCTCGACCGTCGGCGCAACCTTGGCAAACGCGTCGCAGTACTCTTGCATTCCTTCAATGACGCCCTCGTAGTAGCCGGGCGCGCCGACCGAGTTCTGCGTCGGGTTGCACAACCGCTTGAAGCCAAGGACAACGTCGTTGGCGGTGACTGCCCGAGCCGGCGTAGTGTCCCACTTGACGCCATCGCGAAGATGGATTGTGTAGGTCTTGCCGTCAGAACTGATCCCGCCGTTGCTCGTGGTCGGGATCTCGGTGGCAATGTCCGGGGTCGGGGTGTTCGCCTTGTCAAGGTTCGTCGAGGCCGGATAGCTGAACAGCTGGCGCGTGTACGCCCGCATTAAGGTGTAGGTCGCCGTGTAGTAGCCGGCGGCGGTGTCGAGGTGATCGACGTCCGCGTTGCCTACTATCTTGAGGGTTCCGCCTTGTTTGACGCTCCCGCTCGCGTTGACGTTGGCGCTCTGCGCCGACGACGAACTTGAACCCGTCTTGCCGTTGCTCGACGAGGACGGCGTGCTGCTACAGGCAGTCGTCACCATCGCAAGCGCGGCTGCTATGGAAAGCGCCGCCATCGTTCGATTTTTTCTGAGCATTGCTCGGACCTCCAGAACGTCAAATGACGGAAGCCCAGCGGAAACACTCGTCGTGGCGGCGGGCGCCTCTGAGGGCATTGCCGACACCGTGGACATCGCAGTTGTGAGGCAGTCGAGCAGTTAGGCCATGCGGTCGAGCTAGCAGGCTGTCGCGAACCGTGTGGAGCGCGGTGAAACAATTCGGTATGACCTGAAATGTATGCCCGCTATGTGGGAACCCGCCTGGGCCCAAGGCGAGAGTGCATCGAAATCGCAACCAGACCGTTACCTCGGCGTGCCTTTCGACGACGTCAGATCACGCCCAGTTCACACCTCGGTCGCGCTGGCAGCGAGCTACTTCGAGATTGTGAGGACGTTCGCCATGAGCTTGGTCCAATGATTGCGCAAAGACGTGTGGCCCATAAACAGACCGAGGTGGCCGGCCTCTACTAGTTCGCGGGCGATCTGCGCTTTCGGTGTCGAAATGTAGTCGGCGAGGGCCCACACCTGGTCGGCCGGCGTGATGTGGTCTTGAGTGCCGGCCAGCAAGTTGACCTGGCAGTCGATCTTGGCGAGGTCGACGTACTCGCCGCCGATCTGCAGTGTGCCTTTGACGAGCTTGTTTCCGGCGAAAAGCTCCTCGACGATCCAGAGGTAGAACGCACCCGAGATGTCCTGCGTCCACTCGAACCAGTCGGTGAACTCGGTATAGCGGCGCACTGCATCGGCGTCGTTGATCTGCGGCAGCAGCCCCCAGATCCGTTCAATTTCGCCGGGCGGCTGCATCATCTTGAAGCCGGTGACCTGGTTGCTTCCGGCGTACAGGCCGTTGTTGGATTCGACCATCGAGCGGTACGCCGCAATGTCGGCACGGCCGCCCAGGACGTCGATCCACTCGAGGATCACGCCATCGCCTGCGTGGTAGTCGATCGGCGCGCCGCCGATGGTCAGCGAGTTGACCTTGTCAGGGTGGAGCGCCGCATAGATTGTCGCCAACCAGCCGCCCTGGCAGTCACCGACGAGGTTGGCTTTCCCGCCGAGTGCATCGACGGATTCATCCATGATCGCGAGGTAGTCGTCAATCGAGAAGTCTTTGCTTTCCTCGGTGGCCGGCGTCCAGTCGAGCGTGAAGAGCCGGTCCAGGCCGCATTCGCGGATGGTGATCATCTGACTCTGGTCACGGGCAAAATCGACAATCGACGAGGAATGGCCGGCCTGCGGTGGCAGCACGAGCGTGGCGACCTTGGCCTTCGGGCGGGCCGCGGAGTAGTCCAGCAACCGAGCGACCGGCCACGTCTTGACGACTTTGTGCGGGTGTGCCCATTTCGGCTCGTTGCGCTGGGTCGTCACCCGCCACCACTCGGCCAGATCGTTTGCGACGTCCAACGGCGTACTTTGCCGATCTACCGCACCCAGCCAATAGTCAGTCCAGCCGGTCGCAATGGCGAGTGAGGCTTCGAATGGGGCCGTCGCAAAGCTGGAGATGATCTTGGTCGGCATCGCTGTACTCATGGAGAATTCGTCCTTGTCAGATTGACGTGATCCACGCAACTGGATCACCGAACAATACAGCGGACCGTCCGGTCGGACTGGCAGGTCCGCACAAATTCCATAACGATCTGACCGCGATCAGGCCGAAGAAATCGACATAACCGACAAAGGGCGGGCGACCAATTAGGTCACCCGCCCCAGTTGTACTGCGAAAATGTGTTACTTCAGCGCCTCGCGAGCGGCGTTGGTGTACGCCGTGCTGACGGACGTAACGAAGTTGGCATGTGCGCTGGCGAGTGCGCTGACCCAGTCGAGCTGCGATGCGCCGGCGACCTTCTCTTCGAAGTCGAGCAGGCTGGTCAGCGTCTTCTCGTAGGCATCAAGCGACAGGTTGCCGGTCTGCTTCGCGGCAGTGAGCACCTTCTCGTTGAGTTCACGGATGCGCTCAGCAGCCGCTTCGTAGTCGACGTTCATCGGGTTGGGGATGTTCGTGTTCTTGTCGTTGGCGGCGGCCATGTCTAACTCCTCAGTTGGATTGGTTATGTCCATTAGCAATGTTAGCTGGAGTTTGCTAACTTGAGTAACGTTTGTGATCTATCGATCTCAGGTCACGACATAAGTGCCCGGCGCATCACCGATCGGCTTGTACTTCGCACTCCCCATGTTGGGCGGCTCGACCAGATCTCCCGCGCGGGCATTCGACCAGTCGATCCAGTCCCGCCACCACGTGTCGGGGCGTCGCGAGATCGCCAGCCGCCACTGTGCCGGGTCGTCCGGATACTGAGCGCCGCTGTCGTCGAATACCTCATACCAGGACTTCGGACTCGGCGGGTTGACGATGCCAGCGATATGCCCGCCACTCGAAAGCACGTAACGCACGTTGCCACCGAAAAGATGCACCGCGGCGTACGACGCCTGCCACGGCACGATGTGATCGTTGATCGCGCCTACGACGTACACATCATTGGTCACTTTGCCGAGGTCGGTCGTCGTGCCGTCGAGCTCAAACGCCCCCTTCGCCAGCTTGTTGGCGCCATACAGATCCGCCATGTACTGGCTGTACATGGCTTGCGTCATGTGGGTGGAGTCTTCGTTCCAGGCCAAAATGTCGAACGCCGGGGGCGGCTCACCCTTGAGCCACCGCGAAACGACGTAGTTGAAGATCAGGTCGTTGGCGCGCATGAGGTCGAAGGTGAATGACATGTCGTCACCCGAGAGATAACCCTGCTGTTGCATCCGGCCTTCGAGCTGGGTCATTGTTTCTGGGGAGATCATGACGCCCATCTCGCCGGGCGCGGAGTAGTCGAGCATCGTGTTGAGCAAGGTGAGCGTGCCCAGCGACTCCGTCCCGTGACCACGTAGATAGCCCGCCGCGATGCTGGCACTAACGCCGCCGAGACACAGCCCGACCACGTCGACCTTGGCGGCCTTGGTGATCCGCTTGACGATGTCGATCGCGTTAATCGACCCGTTCTGTAGATAATCGCCGAACGTCACCTTGCGCATCGACTCGTCGGGGTTGATATAGGACAGTACGAAAACGGTCCGGTTGTGCTTGACCGCCCATTCGGCGAAGCTGCGCCCGGGCGCAAGATCCATCACGTAGTACTTGTTGATCCACGGCGGGCTCAGAAGAATGGGTGTCTCGTGCACGGTCGGCGTCTGCGGCGAGTACTGGATCAGCTCGACCAGGTCGTTGCGGTAGACGACCTTGCCCGGGGTCGCGGCCAGGGTCTTGCCCATCTCGAAGTCACTGCGATCGACCTTCTTCGGTCGGCCACCGCGTTCGCGCACGTCCTCGGCTGCGTACCTCGCACCGGAGAACAGGCTCTTGCCGCCGGTCTGCAGCGCCTTGGTCATCACCGCCGGATTGGTGATCGCGAAGTTGGTCGGCGACGCGATGTTTTGGATCAGCTTGACGAACTGCCGGGCCCGCTCGTCGGTCATGTAGTCGACGCTGCCGGCGTCGACCACTTCGTCCACGAAGTTGCAGGCGGCGAGATACGTCTGCCTGATTCCGAAGAACAACGGGTTGTAGTCCCAAGCCGGGTCGGCGAATCGCTTGTCTCGCGGACCAGGAGGGACCGGTAGCGGGTCGTTGGAGTTGACGAACCGTCGGATACTTGCCCGCGGCACCTTCACGACTGCCCGCGCAAAACGGACCCCCGCCTGCGAGACGTCTCCCGGATGTTTCGCCGCTTCCTTGGCGACCGCTGCGGTCGCGGGCAGCCAACCGATCGGGTCCACTCGGCGTACCGCCTTGCCGAGGAGCTCGCTCAGGCGTGGATTCCTTGTGCCGCCGGAACTCTTAGGCGTCGCGCCTTGCTCTTCGTCGGGCTGTTTCGAATCGCTTCTTGCAGATTGATCAGTCGTCATCGCACGCTCACCATCGTCCGGGGTACGTCGCCGTAACTCGCCAATAGATGCGCCAAGACCTTTCTCAGCCTTGGTTGAGCCAGACCTTACGCCGGATCGCTGCGACGCAACAGTTCTCGCTAATATCGGCGGATGACCGACAACGACGATATGGAGACAACGCTCGGCGAGATCATCCGCCGACAGCGGGAGATCGCCGCTTTACCAATGCGCCAACTGGCATCAATGGCGGGCATCTCGAACCCATACCTGTCGCAGATCGAGCACGGGCTACGCGAACCCTCCGAGCAGGTACTCGAAGGGATCGCCAAGTCGCTGCGGACCTCGGTCGACGACCTCCTGGGACGGTCGAAGCCAGACGTACGACGCCGCGCCGTACTCGACGCGGTAGCCGAAGACCCGGGCCTTACCGCGGCACAGCGGCGCGCATTGACCGAGGTATATCAGTCAATGATCGCCGCCACGTCGGCAAAGAAGTCCCGGCGCGCCAAGCCGAGCTCCGACGCGCCCTAGTTCGAGGGCGAGAATTCAATGACTCCGCGGATGTTGCGACCTTCGAGCATGTCGGTGAAACCTTCGTTGATCTGCTCCAGCGAGTAGGTCTTGGTGACCAACCCGTCGAGGTCGAGCTGACCGTTGCGGTACAGCCGCAGCAGACGCGGGATGGCGCTGCGGGGATTGGTCGAGCCATACAACGAGCCGTGGATCTGCTTTTCGTAGACCGCGATCTCCATCATGCTCAGGTTGACCTGGGTTTCCGCGGCGGGATGAATGTTGGTGATGATGATCCGGCCGCGCTTGCCGACTAGTGCGCTGACCTTCATCATTGTCGAGCCGTCGCCGACACCCATCGTCATGATGACCTGGTGTCCCATCGTCCCGTGAGTGATCTCCCGAACCAGCTCGAATGCCTCGTCGAGGGATGCGGCGCCATGAGTCGCACCGAACTTCTTAGCCTGCTCTAGCTTCCACGGCACCGGATCGACCGCGACGATCTGCTCGGCGCCGGCCAGCCGCGCGCCTTGTACGGCGTTCGCACCGACGCCACCGGCGCCTACGATGATCGCGGTTTCGCCGGGCTTGATGCCGCCGCCGGCGTACACCGCCGAACCGAATCCCGTGACGACACCGCAGCCGAGCAGGCAAGCCCGGTTGAGCGGGATGTCATCGGGGATCTTTACGCAGGCAGTCGAGTGCAGCACGGTGTGCCGCGCGCCAGAACCGACCCGCGACTCGGTCGCGAGGTCCGTGCCATCGGCCGCGTGATGGCGCGCGGTTCCGTCAAACAGCTGCAAACCCTTGCCGATGCTCGCGTTGCTGTCGCACAGGTTCTGGTGTCCCCCGACGCACATCTCGCATCGACCGCAGGACGGGACAAACATCGTGACCACATGATCGCCGACCTTGAGATGATCGACGCCCGGGCCGATCTCCTGCACGACGCCGGCTCCCTCGTGCCCCGGAATCATCGGTAGCAGACCGGGCAGGTCACCGGTACGAATGTGCTCGTTTGAATGGCACAGTCCGGTGGCCGCGAGCTCGACTAGAACCTCTCCATGCTTGGGCGAGTCGAGAGTGATCTCTTCGACCGACCAGTCCTCGTGCAAATTCCTTAGGATCGCTGCCTGCGACTTAATCATTACGCACCCTTCGCCGTTGTTCTTTCGAACCTACGGCACAAGGACGTCCTTTGGATAATGTCATCGGTTTCGCGCGTCATAACAAGCGGTTCGTATGACGTTATTCGAGGTGGAGCGGCGGCTAGCCGGCAGTTGTGCGGACCGGACCGTCCCACTTCAGGTCAGGCAGATTGACGACGATTGCTTCCTGCGTCGTACGCGCAATCACCACCACGGCCTCGTTGTCGGGATCCGGGTTTTCCTCGCGGTGCGGCACGAACGGCGGCACAAAGATGTAGTCGCCCGGCTTGGTCTCTACGACGGTCTCCACCGGCGGCGTCTGGTCGATGTCGAGGAAGACGAAGCGCGGGTTGCCGCTGGCGACGTAGATCGCGGTCTCGGACTTGCCGTGATGGTGGTTAGCCGAGTTAGTCGAGGGTGCGACGTGGGTCTGGCCCATCCAAAGGTTCTCGGACCCGACCGTCTTGCCGCTGATGGCCTCGACTCGTCGCATTCCAGTGGTCTGCGACGTATCGCTGCTGAACGCGCCGGGCGCAATGTGATGCAGCCTGCGGTGAAACGCGTCAATCACGTCCGGATCGGGTACGCCGGAAGCGCCCGCGCCCACAACTTCGTCTGTACCTTCGCAAGTGTCATCAGCCATGGGTACAGATTACGCAGGGGCCACGTACGGTAGGTGGCCATACCACCGGTGCGGAGGGCGAGATGGCAAACGTTGTACTGGTCGCGGGCGCGAGCGGCCTCGTCGGGGCGGCCACCGTCGAGCGCTTTCTGCGCGATGGCTGGGATGTGGTCGCCACATCCCGGCGAAAGCCGGAGCTGTCCACCAGCCGGCAGTATCGCTTTATCCCCCTGGATCTCACCGATCGCTCCGCCTGCGAAACCGCGTCGGCAACACTGAAGGACGTCACTCACCTCGTCTATACGGCGGTGTACGAGAAGCCCGGACTCGTGCGCGGCTGGACCGACGACGACCAGATGCAGACCAACCTCGCCATGCTTCGCAATCTGCTCGAGCCGCTATCGCGCGCCGCTGAACTGCGGCACGTGACGATCCTGCAGGGCACTAAGGCGTACGGCGTACACCTCCACCGGGTGCCGATCCCGGCCCGCGAACGACAGTCCCGCGACAAGCACGCAAACTTCTACTGGCTTCAGGAGGACTACCTCAAGGAGACGGCCGCGTCCGCCGGCTTCGACTTCACGATCATGCGTCCGCAGATCATCGTCGGTCCCAACGTCGGCGTCGCGATGAACCTGCCACCGGTCATCGGGGTGTACGCCGCTATCTGTCGTGAGACCGGCCTGCCGTTCGGCTTTCCCGGCGGAGCGTCGTACGTCTGGCAGGCCGTCGACTGTCGGCTCGTCGCTGATGCGATTCGCTGGGCGGCCGAGGCGGCCGCTGCCGCCGGTCAACACTTCAACCTGACCAACGGAGAAGTTGCCGAGTGGCGGGATCTGTGGCCGTCGTTCGCGCAGGCCCTTGGTTTAGAGCCCGGACCGGACCGCCCTACTCGACTTGCGGAATTTTTGCCCACGCAGGCGGAGGTATGGGACCGCATCGTCCGGGCCAACGGGCTGCGGCCCACTTCTCTCAACGACGTACTGGGCGAGTCGCACCACTACGCAGACTTCTGCTTTGCCTATGGGGCAACCGATCCGCCACCGCCGGCGCTCGTCAGCTCGATCAAGATCAAGCAGGCCGGCTTCGGCGGCGTCTGCGACACCGAAGAGTCATTCCGGCATTGGTTCGACGTACTCGTGAACCGGAAGATCCTTCCCCCGGTCCGCTGAATCAACCTCGCTCGAGTTGCCGACAAGGAGCCACCGCAAACGTCCCATTTCAATCGTCGCGGCGCTTGTTGCACTCAGCCGCGCGTGCTATCACTAAGGAATGGGCAGGCAGGCCGTGGGGATAATTTACGTGGTCGTGATGGTTGCGGTCATAGTCGGCGTGGATGTCCTGTTTTTCCGTCACCAATTCTGGCCGCGGCTAATGGTAAATATCGGCATCGTACTGGTGTTTGTGGCGTTCTATTTAAGGTTTGTAAAGCAAACATGAGCGCGCCCGCAACGCGGCACCGCTAGCCCGAGACTTGGATTTCAGACGACTTGGATTTCCGACGACTTGGGTTTCAGACGACTTGGTCCGCCCTCAGCTGCGCGATCTCGGATGTGCTGAAACCGGCCTCGGCGAGGACCTCGTCGGTGTGCTCGCCGACCTGCGGCGCCGTACGATCGATGCCGCCGTTGCCATGCCGCAGCTCGAAGCCGGCTCCCGCGAGCGTGACCGGACCGTACGCCGTATCGACGGTCCGGATGAGGTTGCGGTGCTCGAGCTGAGGATGGTCGATCGCCTCGGCGATCGTCAGGATCGACGCGCACGGTACGTCGGCGTCGGTGAGGCGTCGCTCCCAGTCGCGCGGGTCCCCGCCGTCCATCGCGTCCTCGATGAGCGCGCGCAATGCGACCGTGTTGGCCGTCCGCGCCTGCCAGTCGGCGTACCTCGGGTCATTGAGCGCGTCCGCTCGTCCGAGCGTGCGCAGTAGCGACTCGAACTGGCGGTCCGAAAGCACCGCCAACACGATGAAACCCGATCCGCAGCGAAACCGGTCGGCGGTCGGCTTTCTGGTGACAGATAGATTGCCCGCCTGTTGCCGAAGCTCGCCGAGGACGGTGTATTCGGCGATCTGGTCGGACATCAGGCTCAGCATCGAGTCGAACATCGCCACGTCGACGAACTGCCCGCGGCCGGTGCGCGATCGCTGGTGCAACGCGGTCGAAACGGCGAAAGCGGCGGTGAGCCCGGCAGCCAGATCGGCAAGCGCGATCCCGGCCCTCATCGGCCCGCCGCTCGGGTCGCCGGTCAGCGACATCAGCCCGGACATCGCCTGAATCTTGCCGTCGAAGGTCGCGGTCGCGCGTTCCGGTCCCGTCGTACCGAATCCCGAGACGCTGCAGTAGATCAGTTGTGGGTTGAGTTCGGCGAGCACGTCGTACCCGATGCCGAGCCGATCCATCACGCCTGGTCGGAAGTTCTCCCACACGACGTCTGCCTCGGCGGCTAGTCGCTTGACGATGTCAACGGCTGCCGGCTTTTTCAAATCAAGTGTCAAGCCGCGCTTGTTGGCGTTAAACGCCATGAAACTCGGAGCAAGCCCTCGCGCAGACCACTCGTCGCCTAGCGCCGACCGCCGGATGTCCTCGCCACCGCGCGGTTCGACCTTAATGACGTCGGCGCCCTGCAGCGCGAACTGGTGAGTGCCGACCGGCCCGGCGAACACTTGTGTGAAATCAAGGATCTTTACGTCACTGAATGCCTTGTCACTGGATGCATTCTCACTGCTGGTCATGTCTTGATGGTCGATTCGCGGACCGCGCGGGCGGTCTCCTTGATCGCGTCGTTCTCAGCGCGCAGCCTGGCCAACTCCTCGGGCGAGACCCGGTCGACGTTGCAATAGTCCATCCGCCAGTCATCGGGCCCTACCCACGCTAACGGGTTTTGCACCGTCGTACGCGGACCGGGCGCGGACTCGAGCACCCGAAGCGCGAACTCCAGCGTGTCGGCCTGCGACCGCGGATCGCCCGGTCGGCCGGCCGCATTGCCCAGCGGGAAGTCGCTGAACGCGAACCGCGGTACGCCGGCGTACTCCACGATGTCCTTCGCCGCGCCCATCACCACGGTGGGGATCCCGTTGGACTCGAGGTACCGCGCGACGAGCGAGAGAGTCTGATGGCAAACCGGACAGTTGGGCACGAGCACCGCGGCGTCGGCGCCGTCGTCCCGGCAGAGCTCTAGGAGCCGCGGGCAGTCGACCTCCAGCGTGCGCCGCTGGCTGCGGTTGGTGGGCGCCCCGTGGAATCGCTCCGTGAGAGCGCCGATCCGGCCAGCGGTCACCGCGTCACGCAGAGCCGGTAGTGGGAAGTAGGTGCCACTGTCGGCGGCAGTCGTGTGAGTGCGGTCGATCGCGACGTGCGATATCCGCAGGTCGTGGTCCTCGTCTGTGCGCCCCGAGTAGACCTCGTAGAACTTTGCCGCCGCGTTGTACGGCGCTCCCGGGCCCTGGTCCCCTTTGCCCTCTTGGTACGGCGCAGCGGTCGTGATCAGCGCCAGCCGGGATTCGGCAAGCGGCTTCGCGAGCGAGGCGAACGGGACCTCGGCGTAATGCGCCCACCGGTAGGGGTTGCCGTAGCCGAGCGCGAGATACCAGTCTCGGGTGCGCTGCATATAAGGGACGGGCGCGGTCCACTCAGGCGCGAATTCTGTGGTGTCTGTCAGCGGCGTGCGATGTTCCGAATCAGCCATAAGCCCAGATTACGCAGATGCCGCATGACCGGCTGCGCCCCAGGTCACGCCAAAGTCCTCCTAGTGCCCTCTAAAAAGGCGGCACAGGGAGGACGTTGGGTCGACAAGGAGCCGGTATTCGACCAGGACGTTACGCCGGCTGCAGTCCGCGGTCGGTGTCATGCACGGTCAGTACGCCGTCGTCCATTCCGAAGACCCGGTCGACCGAGCCGAGGTGCTCCACGTCGTGGGTCACCATGACGGTCGCGACGCCGCGTTCGTGCGTCACCTCGCCCAGAAGGTCGAGGATCGCCGCACCGCGCTCCTTATCCAACGCGGAGGTGGGCTCATCGACCAGCAGCAGCGTCGGCGTGTTCATCAGGGCACGGGCGATTCCGACCCGTTGACGCTGACCGCCGGAAAGCTGATGCGGGCGGCGACCGGCCGCGTCACGCAGCCCGACCCGATCGAGGATCTCCTTGGCGCGGTCCGTCGCGTCGGATGGTTTCTCGCCCCGCAGATGCGCGACGATTTGCAGCTGTTCAAGCGCGGTCAGTGACCCGATCAGGTTGGACTGCTGAAAGACGAAACCAATCTCGTCACGGCGTACGGTTGTGCGGTCCTTCGCCCTGAGTGAGCCCACGTCGACGCCGCCGATCTCGATCGTGCCGCGGGTCGGCTGCTGGAGCAGGCCGGCGACCGCGAGAAGCGTCGACTTGCCTGACCCGGACGGCCCGGTCACCGCGACGAACTCGCCCGCGGCCACCTCCATCGACACGGAGTCGAGGGCTTTGATTTCGCTGTCGCCGTCGGGGTAGATCATGCTGACGTCGTTGAGGGTAAGTGCTGTGGTGCTCATGTATATCTCCAAAGTGACTGAGGATTTGCTCGGGCTGTGTACGGCACGCGCTAGCGGGCCGCGCCGAGGGCGGTGATGGGGTCGACCGACGAGATGCGCTTGAGGGCGGCAAGTGCGCCGACCATCCCGAGCGCGATCAGTAGCGCCAGCGGTACGACGGTCGTGGACACATCGACCACGAAGGGCACCACACTCGCGGCTAGCAGACCCAGACCGCTAGCGACCAGCGCACCGATCCCGCCGCCGATCAGCAGCACGAAGAACGCCTGCGCCGCAGCATCTTTCACGACGTACTTTGTGCTCGCGCCGACCGCCTTCAGTACGGCGATGTCAGGTGTGCGCTGGATCGTCCACACGGTGAAGAACGCGCCCACAACGACGGCGCTGATGCCGAGCAGCAGCACCCGGATCATCGTGAGCGAACCGTTCTCGGCCGAGTAGGACCCGACCGCGCCCAGCGAACCGTCGAGCGTTTCAGTGACCGTTTTGCTGTTCTTCTCAAGCGCGGCGCCGTTGTAGTCGCCGGTCGTATTGAGTGCGAGCACGGTTGAGGTAGCGCCGCCGGCGGCGTCGAGTGACTGCCACTGTGACAGATCCATCCACACGACGGGCGTGTGGTTGTACGACGAGTCGGCACGCATCGCCGCAACGGTGAACGTCGTACCGCCGATCGTGATCTCGTCCCCAACCTTGACGCCGTCATCCTTAAGCGCATCGGAGACGACGACCTCGTTGTCACCGACGCCCTGCGGCGTCACAAAGCCTTTGGGCTGCACGCCAAACGCGGAAATAGCCACGCGCTTGGCACCCTTCTGCATACTCGTCTGTGCGATACCAATCGGAGTCGCCGCGGTCACGCCGGTTGCCTTGTCCTTGGAAGCGTCGGCGTACTGCTGCAACTGCTTCTCATCGAGTCGGCTTTGACCGTACGACGCGCTGTCACCGTCCGCGGGTGCGCTGAAGACGATTCGGTCGGCGTTCAGCGAGGTAATCGCCGAGACCGACTGGGCACCGAGTCCGGCGGTTAGCCCGGACAGCAGCACGACAAGCAGCGTGATGAGGGCGATGACGGCCCCCATCAGAGTGAAGCGGCCACGCGCGAAGCGAAGGTCGCGGAGTGCGAGAAACATGAAGATCCTTTCGTTACGCGGTGGGGGCCTTGTGGGCTTCCTGGGCCGCATATCTAGGTTCTCGTCTTTCCCGGCGTTTCGAATCAGTCGGCCGACTGGACCCGGACGATCATTGGGCTGAAGGTGAGATCAATCGAAAGGTTGATGTGCCAGGATTGATTTTCAGGTTGGGTGGTCTGCGACGTCTGCGCATTGCCCGACGCTCGCACTCATCGGGAAGGCATCGTCATGACCACCGGACTTCGAGCCGCTGCCGGAGCGCGGCGCGGGATCATCGTCGTCCTCGTCGTAGCCGTGTGGTTGGCCATCGCGGCGTTCGGCGGCCCGGCCATCGGCAAGCTGGCCTCGGTGGTCAGCAACGACCAGGCGACCTTTCTCCCCAAGTCCGCGGAGTCGGTAAAGGCTAATGCCGAGTTCGCGAAGTTCAGCGACGCCAAGACGGTCCCCGCGTTCCTGATCATCTCGGGCAGCGGGGTGTACGACGACGCGTTCGGCGGCCAGCCCGCTCAACCCAGCCAGCCCGATCAGCAGAACGGACCGCCTGGGTCGGCGTACGCCGCGGCCCTGATCGACAAGGTAACGGTCGGGAAGACCCCGCTGCAGGACTATCTCGCCAAGGGCCAAGTGTCGGTTGTGCTGCCCGCGAAAGACAAGTCGGGCGTCATGGTCGTGATCCCGCTCGACAGCGCCAAGGCCAACGCGAGCGACGCACAAGGCATTTCCAATCTGTCCAGCATCGTTGAGGCAATCCGCGCGGACACTAAGACCTCCGTCCCGGGGGCGACGGTGCACCTGACGGGTCCCGCCGGGTATGGCGCGGATATCGGTGCGGCATTCGCCGGGATCGACGGCGTATTGCTCCTCGTCGCGCTGCTCGCCGTACTGCTCATCCTGCTGATCGTCTACCGCGCCATCGCCGTGCCCATCATCGTGCTGCTCAGCGCCATGTGCGCTCTGGCGCTCGGCGGTGGAGTCGTCTACCTCCTGGCGAAGAGCGACGTCATCGCGGTCAATGGTCAGTCTCAGGGAATCTTGTTTATTTTGGTGATCGGCGCAGCCACCGATTACGGGCTGTTGCTGGTCTCACGATTCCGAGAAGAGCTGCAACGCACCCCATCGACGGTCCAAGCGATGATGCGGGCATGGCGAGCGTGCCTGGCTCCGATCGCCGCATCCGCGGTCACCGTCATCGCCGGGCTGCTGTGCTTATTACTGTCCGATCTGCGTTCAAATCAGGGACTCGGACCGGTTGGCGCGATCGGAATCGGCTGCGCGTTTATCGGCGCGATGACCCTCCTGCCGGCGCTGCTCTTATTGGGTCGCTGGATCTTCTGGCCGAGGGTGCCACACTTGCAGACGGACCATCAGCGCACTGAGGAAGATCAGGTCAGCACCGGCATGTGGTCCCGGATAAGCGGGTTCGTACGACGCCGGCCCCGCCGCATCTGGGTTGTCGTCGCGATCATCCTCGCAGGGTTTTGCATCGCCGTACCGTCCTTCAAGGCGTCCGGTACGACGACTGCCGCGACGTTCCTGTCCGATGTCGACTCGGTGGCTGGGCAGCACGTGCTGGACACGAAGTTTGATGCCGGCGCTGGTTCGCCGATCCAAATCCTCAGTCCGGCAGACAAGGCCGCGGCGGTCGCGGCCGCCGCGGGAAACGCTCAGGGGATCGAAAAGGCGACTGTGCTAGACAACGAGGTCGACGGCAACGTCATCGTCAACGCCATCCCTCGCAACCCCGACGACGCGACCGGCGCCGTAACAGCCGTGCGCGACGCCGTGCATCCCATCGCACCGGGCAAGATCCTGGTCGGTGGCACGGAGGCGCTGCGGGTGGACACCATCGCGGCCTCGACGCACGACCTGCGGACCATAGTGCCGGTCATCCTGCTCGTCGTACTGCTCGTCCTCATCCTTCTCCTACGCTCGATCATCGCTCCGCTGATGCTGGTGATCGCGACCGTCCTGTCCTTCGGCACGGCTCTCGGCCTGTCGGCGCTGTTGTTCAACCACGTCTTCGACTACCCCGGCTCTGACCCCGCCGTACCCCTGATGGCGTTCGTGTTCCTGGTCGCGCTCGGCGTGGACTACTCGATCTTCTTGATGTCGCGCGCCCGTGAGGAAGTCACGGCGCACGGACCGACGACCGGGGTCACTCGTGCACTCACCCTGACCGGCGGGGTGATCACGAGCGCCGGAATCGTGCTGGCCGCGACGTTCGCTGCGCTCAACGTGATCCCGATCCTTTTCATGGTCCAGATCGCGTTTATCGTGCCGGTCGGCGTACTGCTCGACACTCTGGTCGTGCGCACTCTTCTCGTCCCGGCGTTGGCGATCGACCTCGGCCGCTTCACATGGTGGCCCTCGCACCTTTCCAAGATCACGCCCAAACACCTACGAGCGGAAGCGGATGCCTAGTATCGACCTCTCGCACAGCACCGATCCGTCACCGGTGCTGCGCGCCATGCAGATTGGCCAGCACGTATTGTTCGGCACCTTGTTGTTGCTGGGCGCAATCCGTGGCGCCCAGACCGATCACGCCGGATGGGTCATCACGGGCGCGATACTTCTCGCGCTGTGGTACGTCGCCGGTATATGGATCGCGCGGCGCTGGCCGACAATAACGGGAGCGGCCGTCTGGCTCGGCGTACTGGCGCTGGGCTGGCTCCTCCTGATCTTCCTGAGCGTTGACTTCTCGTGGGTTGTGTTCGCGATATTCCTGCTGTGTCTGCACTTATTGCCCACTCGTGCCGCCGTGCCGCTCATCGCGCTGCTGACCGCGGTCGTCATCGTCGTACAAGTTACTCAGGCACCGAACAACGTGGCGGCGCAGATCCTCGGACCGATCTTCGGCGCCGCCGTTGCCATTGGGTTCGGGCTTGCCTACAGCCGATTGACCAGCGAGAGTCACGCGCGGCAGCAACTTGTCAATGAGTTGATGCAAGTGCAGGACGATCTCCTACACACCAGCGACGAGCTCGCCGGAGCACAACGGCAAGCCGGCGTACTGGCCGAACGCGCCCGCCTCGCCCGCGAGATCCACGACACCCTCGCGCAAGGATTCTCGTCGGTGCTGCTGCTCTCGCGGGCCGGAATAGCCCAGGCCGATGACCTCACCGAACGTCGGCTCTTCACCCAGATCGAGACCACCGCGCGCGACAACCTCGAGGAGGCGCGCCGCGTCGTACACGCGCTCGCCCCAGCCGCGCTCGATGACGCTCCGCTGGTCGCCGCGCTGACCCGGCTCGTCGACCGGTTGGGTGAGCAGACCGGCATCGAGGGGGCGGTCAACGTCGCCGGTACGCCGGTGCCGCTGCGCTCGGTGAGTGAGGTCGCGTTGCTGCGGGTCGCACAGTCGGCATTGGCCAACGTGCGCCAGCATTCGGCGGCACGTCGCGTGGGTGTGACGCTCACCTATGACTCCGACGCGGTGGTCCTCGACATCGTCGACGACGGTCGGGGTTTCGACGCGGCCAACGAGGAACGTGCGCCGTCGCCCACTGCCGGTTCCGGGTTCGGGTTACGCGCGATGCGTGAGCGGCTCGTCGCGCTCGGCGGCACGTTCGATGTCGAGTCCGCGCCCGGAGACGGTACGGCGGTGGCCGCGCGGATACCGTTGCACGTAGCCACGAGTGAGGAGCACACATGACCAAAACGGTGACGGTGCTGCTGGTCGACGATCATCCGGTCGTACGCGCCGGGCTGCGCGCTTTGCTCAGCTCCAGCGACGGCATCGACGTGGTCGGTGAGGCGTCCGGGGGCGTCGAAGGTGTCGCGCTCGTGCGCTCCCTCGCACCCGACGTCGTGCTGATGGACCTGCAGATGGGTGACGGCGTCGACGGCGTCGAGGCGACCAAACGCATCGGCGCGTTGGAGTCGCCGCCGCACGTCCTGATCCTCACGACGTACGACACCGACGCCGACATTCTGCGTGCCGTCGAGGCCGGCGCGAGCGGCTACCTGCTCAAGGACGCGCCGACGCAACAGCTCGTCGACGCCGTGCACGCCGCCGCGCGTGGCGAAACCGTACTCGCGCCGCCGGTCGCCAGCCGGCTGATGAACCGGCTGCGCTCCGGCCGGCCCGAGCTCAGCGGGCGCGAGCTGGAGGTCTTATCGCTCGTCGCCTCCGGCAAGCCAAACAAGGCCATCTCAAAGCAGCTGTTCGTCTCGGAGGCGACGGTGAAGTCGCATCTCGTGCACATCTTCACCAAGCTCGATGTCGACAGCCGGACCGCTGCGGTATCCAAAGCCCGGGACCTCGGGCTCCTCCGCTAGCGAGCACGCCGAGCTCTCCGCCAGCACGCACATGGCAGAGCGGTTTTCTTTACACCAGAATGTCATTCCATTACCGTGATGGGCATCCATACTTCCCAGGAGGGGCGCGATGACCAATACCGCGATGACCAATACGGAGTTCGACCTTCAAGGTGTCTGTCACCTGGCAGTGGTGTGCGAAGACATGGAACGGACCGTTGACTTCTACACCAACGTGCTGGGCATGAAGCTCAGCAAGACGATCACCCTGCCGGGTGGCATGGGCCAGCATTTCTTCTTCCACATGGGCGGCGACCAGTACCTGGCGTTCTTCTGGTTCAAGAACGCACCGGCCAAGGCTCCCGGCGTTGCCTCGTCCGCCGTGCTGCCAGGCGTTGGCGGCGACATCGCAACCGCGCACGGTTCGATGAACCACGTAGCGTTCAAGGTGCCGTTGGAGAAGTTCGACGAGTACGCCGAGAAACTTCGGGCCAAGGGCGTCGTCACCGGACCGGTGCTGAACCACGACGACAGTGAGCGCGGTGCCTCACCGGAAGTGCATGAGGGCACGTTCGTCAGGTCGATCTACTTCTTCGATCCTGACGGAATCTTGCTCGAGTTCGCGGCCTGGACACGCGCGCTGCGACCGGACGACGTGAACTCGGCGCCGATGACCAAGGACGGCGTTCTTGCCAACTCCGCGGTGAGCGCATGAACGAGCAGGAAATGCTCGCCTTCGCCGACAAGTTCTTCGCGGTTGTGTCTGCCGGCGACATCGAAACCCTCAAGACGCTGTACCACGACGACGTCGCGGTCTGGCACAACTACGAGGAACACGAGCAAAACAAGGAAGAAAACCTCGAGACCCTGGGCAGCATTCCTCGGCGCTACGACAGTTTCGACTACGCCGACGCCCGGTGCGTGGCCATTGCTGGAGGCTTCCTACGACAACACGTCATCCACGCCTCCCGGAATGGCAAGAAGGCGGTCATACCCGCGATCCTGCGCGTCTATGTCGACGAGGGCAAAGTACGTCGCATCGAGGAGTACTTCGATCGCGGACAGTTGACGGCGGCACTCACGTAAGACGGGCACCGGCTTCTAGGCCTCAACACTGATCCGCTCAGAGGAAATCCGCTCAGAGAAAGAACGACGCCACCTCGGTCGCGACACTGTGTAGTTCCTCAGCGATCTCAGAGCGGGTCTGGGGGGACATTCGCGGTTTGGGGCACGATACGTTCAGCGCGTAGCGAGCGGCGCCAAACTCGCCCAGCGCCACCGCGACCGAGGCCACTCCTTCTTCGCTTTCTTCCATGCTGGCGGCATAGCCGTTCTTGCGCACCCGCGCAATCTGGCGCAATAGCTCCGTCCGAGACGTGAGCGACTGCGCCGTCAGGCCCACCAACTCCTCGTCCGGATATAGCGAATGCAACGCGTCGTCCTCGAGAGTGGCAAGCAGGGACTTGCCCGACGAGGTGCAGTGCGCCGGCATCGAGACACCCAAACGGGATCCGACCCGGACGGCGCGGGGGCTCTCCACGGAGTCGACGAAGGTCACCGACGCTCCGTCCAACCTCGCCAGGTGCGCGGTCTCACCCAGGCTGGCGGACAGGCGTTCCAGGAATGGATGCAGGCGGGCGCGGACATCGATACGACGCAACACCGAGAACGCGATGTTCGTCAGCGCTGGACCGGGCTCGTAGCCCCGCGATCCGTCCGCATGCCGCACGAAGCCCCGATACTCCAGCATCGCCAGCAGCCGGTGCGCGGTCGACGATGCCACACCGAGAAATTCGCTGACCTCCGTGAGCCGCAGAGTCTTCCGCTCCTCGAACAAGAGCAGGATCCGCAACGCGTTGTCGACTGACTCGATCGGGTACTGCGGACGACCGGCGCCACCTGCCTTCTTCACTGCCATGCGCACACTCTATCGTCGCGGTCCCTGGTCAATGCCGGCGATCATTCTCAAGCCACAGCCCCACAGCGATCACGGTTCACCGTTACGTCGCGCCGACGCCTAACGCAGTTCGTAGACCAGATATTCGAGCGAATTGCCGTCCGAACTCATTGATCCCTTCGCCACCGCTTGGATACCGACCAGCCATCGATATCGAGGATCTCCGGTCGCAAAATTGAGCGATACATACACGGGTTCGGCCGGAAATTTGCTGATGTCATTGATGCGGCCCGTGTATGTGATCAAGATGAGCGCACCATCGTGCGTCCCTATCGTCATACGGGAATCGACAAGTGTCAGGCCATCGTCTGCTGTCGTTGCCCAGTCAGCCGCGGCTACACCGGCGAGCTGGCCGCTGAGCCGTTCTCCGGTCACCACTACGGACGCGGCTTCAGCCGATACCCGCCGCCCGAGAGGGCCCGGGCCGGTGTCGTATCGCGGGCCGCGTTCAATCGTGATCGCACACAGATCGACGAGTTGCAGTTGCGAAGTCATCATCTCTTCCTCACTACAGACTTGCGACGTCAGCGAACCGGGTTCGTGTCGAAATGCTCAGCCACCCACTGCGCGATCAAGTCGGCTACACCGTCGCGCGCGCCAGCCGGTTCGAGGAAGTAGTGGTCACCAGGCAGGTCGACGCGCCGCTTGTCCTTGGTACCGATGGCGTCATAGATGCTGTCGGCATCACTGGGAAAGACCCCGCAGTCGGCATCCGCGTTGATGACCAGCGAGGGGACGCGCACCTTGGCGAGATGCGACTCAGCGCGGCACTGGGACTGCGACAGGCTCCACATGTTGAGCCAGTTCCGAAGAGTCGTCTCTCCACCGATCCCGCGGTCGCCACGATTGGCGACCTCGGTGCTCCCCCGATAGCACCTGCCCGGAGGCCTGTTGGTCGGCTCCAGCGTGGGGTCGACCATCCGCGGGTCCGCCCAGGTCCGCGATACCGAGAAGTGACGGTCGAAGTAGCCGGCGGCCGTAACCCGGGACAGTTCCTTCTCGGCCCAGGCCGTGATCCGATGGTTTCGCTCCACCTGGGCGGCGCGATAGCGGGCCACGAATTCGGCGGTGAACGGCGGCCCGTTGTCCGGGTTGAACAGGTCCAACTGGGGATCGGTCTGCGTCGGGTCGTCCTCGTCCACGACCGATGCGTCCATCCACGCGGTGAGCACATCCGGCCTGCCCAGGTGCGCGGCCACGGAAACGAACCCGTCACCGGCCGAGAGATCATCCAGGCCGGGCGCCGGGGCGAGATCGCGCGCTCCCTGGATGACTGGCTCCACCGCCTGCGCCTGGTACGCCGCCATAAGGGACCCCCCTCCGGAGTTACCAAGCAGCACGACCTGCTCGACGCCGGCGACCTCGCGCAACCAACGGACGCCAACCCCGATATCGACCACCGCGTGATCGAGGGTGAACAGCGGTTCGTAGCCGCGAAAGCGGGTGTTCCAGCCAAGGAACCCGATGCCGCGCTCGGCCATCATGTCGGCAAGGTAGTGCTCAGAGAAGTCGATTTGATAATGGGTGGCGATCATCGCGACGCGAGGCCGCTCGCCCTCCGGCGCGTAATAGAGCCCCTGGCAGGGGCGACCTCCCGCGCCTGCGCGCTTGGCGCCTGGCGACTCCATGCTGACAAATGTCCTGGCGATCACAAGATCGCTCCCTCCTGCTGTTGCATCCGAACCAGACTTCCAAGGCCCTCGAAGATCTGGTCGAGGCGTTCGATCGCGACGGGATCGGTCAGTCGATACTCCTCGTCAAACGCGCCCGCGGCCATGCTGAGCAGCAGCTCGGGCCCCGGCACAACCGGCGATCGAGAGAAGACGAAAGTATGTCGGAGCTCAAACTGGCTCCGGGCAGTGCCCAGTCGGCCCGCCGAGGCACCGATGATGGCCACGGGCTTGTGTTGCAGAACGGACTGACCGAGCGGTATCGAGAGCCAGTCCAGCGCGTTCTTCAACGGTCCCGGAACGCCGCCGTTGTATTCGGGCGTCGCGATCAGCAACGCATCAGCCTCCGCCACGCGCCGTTTCAGCTCGAGGACGATCGACGGCTCGTCAACGAGGAGATCCTCGTTGAAGAGAGGGAGTTTGCCGACCACGTCGGCCACGCGGATATCGACACCGGTCGGGGCACGATCGACGGCGGCCTGCATCAGTTTCCGGTTGAACGAATCTCGTCGGATGCTCCCGATCAAGCCGCACAGCACCATGTCCCTGCTCACTTGAGGTCCCTGCTCACTTTGAGCCCACTTTCCCTCACCCGATCCGGCTACGACTGTGACACAGCACGCCGACACTAACTCATCGCGTTGTATTGCAGAAGCGTCCTCTGCAAATTTCTGAACACAACTGCGCCCGCGACGAGACGAACTCCCAGCGCCCGCGCATTTGACAAAGCGTGGCGGCCTCAGAAGAATATACTTCTGCTATTCAGAATTAGGATCGAGGCCTCATGCGCGACGCTGCCCGGGTACTGGCGAATGTTCGACGGGGCATGCTGCCGGCGCACATCTACAACGACGCCGAGGTTTTCACCGCCGAGTGCGAGCGTCTGTTCAGCCGCGCCTGGATGTTCCTGGCGCACGAGTCTGAGATCCCGCAAGTGGGCGACTACGTCGTACGCCGCGTGCTGGAGGACTCCTTCATCGTGAGCCGCGATCAGGACGGCGACGTGCACGCCATGTTCAACATGTGCCTGCACCGTGGCATGCAGGTGTGCCGCGCTGAAGAGGGCAACGCCTCCCATTTCCGCTGCCCGTACCACGGCTGGTCCTATCGAAATGACGGCCGCATTGCCGGCCTTCCCTTCCACAAGGACGCCTACGGCGGCGAGGAAGGCTTCGCACGCAAGGGAAAGCGGCTGCTGCCGGCACCGCGGCTCGACACCTACAACGGCCTGATCTTCATATCCATGGATCCGGACGCACCCTCGCTGACCGACTACCTCGGCGGCTTCGGTTTCTATCTCGACTACTACACGAAGCAGAGCGCCAGCGGCTGCGAACTGTTGGGGCCACAGCGCTGGCGCATTAACGCCAACTGGAAGATCGGGGCAGAGAACTTCGCCGGGGACATGTACCACACCCCGCACACGCATACCTCCGTCGTCGAAATCGGGCTCTTCCGGGAACCTCAGGCCCAAAAACGCAAGGATGGCAACACCTATTGGGCTGGGCGGGGCGGTGGTACGACGTACAAACTGCCGCCCGGATCCTTCGAGGAGTCCATGGCGTACGTCGGCTATCCCGCTGACATGGCCGCCCGGATGAAGGAGCAGTGGACCGCCCAGCAACAGGATGTCATCGGACGAGATGGATTCATGGTCTCGGCGGCGTCGGCCTTCCCGAACCTCAGCCTGGTGCACAACTGGCCCAAAGTCGCCGACAGCGATGCCGTTGTCCCGTTTATCTCGCTCCGACTCTGGCAACCGATCAGCGCCAACGAGACCGAGGTGTTGTCCTGGTTCGTCGTCGACAAGGAGGCCCCCGAGTCGTTCAAGGAACTCTCCTACAAGGCCTACCTGATGTGTTTCGGCAGCAGCGGGATGTTCGAACAAGACGACGTCGAGAACTGGGTTTCGCTGACCACCACGGCCGGCGGCAGCATGGCCCGCCGGCTGCTGCTCAACGGCCGAATGGGAATGCTGGAAGACGGGAGTCCGGTCGTGCCGCCGTTGACTCCGGAGCAGTTCGCCGGCCCAGGCGTCGCTCATGTCGGGTACGGCGAGTACAACCAGCGGCATCTGCTCGGCGAGTGGGCCGACTACCTAGAGAGGCCGCCGCTCGACGTCAGTCAGATCACCGTAGGCAGGCAGCAGCCGGACCTCGAGTTGGCCGGAGATCCAACGTGAGCGCCCGGGTCCCGATCCAGTCGACCGATAGCCCACTCGGTCAGCACGCCTCCCGGACTGAGCGCATTGGCTCGTCGCTGCCGTTCGATGACGCCCGGCACCTGCTCGCACACCGGTGGCTTATCGATGAGGCGTACCTCCTCGACGATCAGGACTATGAGCGGTGGCTCGACCTGATGAGCGATGACATCCACTACTTCATGCCCATCCGAATCACCACCGCCGCAGCCTCCAGCTTCGACACGGCACGTCGGATGGCGCACTTCGACGAGGACAAGTACTCACTGAACAGACGCGTCGCCCGGCTACACACCGAGCACGCCTGGACCGAGGATCCACCCTCGCGAGTCCGGCATCACCTTTCGAATGTGCGCACCTTCGCCACAGACAACGACAACGAACTCATCGTCGAATCCGCCGTACTACTCTTTCGCAGTCGCGGGGACATCGCCGAACCCTCCTTCGTCTCGGCCGGAAGAGTCGACCTTCTTCGGCGGGAGGATCGCGACTGGCGCCTCGCCCGCCGCCACATCACCGTCGACGAGTCGGTATTACGCACCCAGAACCTCGCGGTGTTCCTATGAGTGGCCACCAGGAGGAGCTTGCGGCGCTGCGGGCCGGACGCGAAGGCGATGCGCTCGTCATCGGCAACGAGTTCTCCGAGGTCTCCGTCTCCAAGGTGCACACCCGCAACGGTGTCCGGCTCCTGATCGAGTCGCCGAAGTCCGGCCAGTGGGTGAGTATCGACCCGCTCGAACTCGAGTCGCTGACCTGGCAGAACGAGGCCACGTTCTCGGCCATGGTCGGTAGACCCTTCGCGCCGCTGTTCGACCAAGACGCGGAGAACGGCCGGTGAGCAGCTGGCTGGCCGGCAAGCGCGCCCTGGTCGTCGGTGGCGGTTCGGGGATCGGCAGAGGCGTGGTGGCCGCCTTCCGCGCGGAGGGCGCCGCGGTCGGCGTACTCGAACTGGACCGGGCCAAATGCGCCAGTCTGACGGAGGCAGACCCCGACCTCCTCGTCGTCGAGGGCGACGCGACCACCGCGGCCGCGAACCAGCGGGCCGTCACCGAATCCGTCGACGCCTTCGGCGGACTCGACGTACTGGTCAGCTGCGTCGGGATCTTCGACTTCTACCGGCAGCTCGAGGACATCAGCGATGACGAGCTCGGCCCTGCCTTCGATGAGATCTTCTCCGTCAACGTGCTCTCCTACCTACGCAGCGCAAAGGCGGCCATTCCGGCCCTCCGCGCCTCAGGGGGAAACATCGTGCTGACGGAGTCGACTTCGGCGTACGCCGCCGGTCGCGGTGGCACCTTGTACGTCGCGTCGAAGTTCGCCACCCGGGGCCTGGTCACCACCCTCGCCCACGAGCTCGCACCGGACATCCGCGTCAACGGGGTCGCTCCGGGCGGCACCCTGAACACCGACCTGCGCGGCCTGACCTCATTCGGACTGCAGGAGACTCGGCTGTCTGGCCCCGATCGGGCGCGCGAACTGGCGGCCAGGACGCCGTTGCACGTCGCACTAGGCCCGGAAGACCACGCCTGGGGCTACGTCTTCCTTGCCTCCGACCGTGCCCGCGGCATAACCGGACGAGTCGTGCACAGCGACGGCGGCACCGGTGTCGGCCAATGACCTGCGTCGTGAATGATCTTGCAGAGCTTCGGCAACAGGTCTCCGACGGCTGTCGTGTCCTAGCAGGTCGCGATCTCGCCCCCGGGATCCTCGGACACATCAGCGTTCGGGTCGGAGACCAGTTGCTGATCCGGTGCCGCGGACCTCGCGAACGGGGCCTCGCCCACACGACACCCACAGACATTCACCTCGTCGCCCGAGACGGATCGCCCGGTGCGGCCGGGGAGCTCGCCGGCGGCTGGACCCCGCCCCACGAACTTCCTCTACACGTCGAGGTATTGAACGCCCGCAGCGACGTGACGTGCGTCGTGCACGCGCATCCCGCCGACGTCGTTGCGGCCGACCTCGCCGGCGTGCGCCTGCAGCCGATCGTAGGCGCATACGATCTGCCCGGTGCCGCGCTCGTCCGAGGCGGCGTCCCGGTTTACCCGCGATCGGTGCTCATTAACACCACCGAGCTAGGTGTCGAGGTCGCCGACTGCCTCGGGTCGTATCCGGTCGTGCTCATGCGCGGGCACGGTCTCATCTCGACCGGCGACACAGTTGCCGAGGCGGTGCTACGGGCCGCCTCGGTGAACACCCTCGCCGGGCTCTCTTTGAAGATCCTGGGCGCAGGCGGAGCTCTCAGGCCAATTCCCGAGGAAGATCTTCGCCTGCTACCCGACCTGGGCGCCACGCTTAACCTCGCGACCGCCTGGCGTCACGAGCTTGCCCGCCTGCGGCCACACGAGGATGCATGAGAGCCTCGAAATAAGTAGATTTGGTCACATGACCAGGTCATTTGCCGTACATGACGCAAACATTGACCGTAGTATCTTTCCAACGTTCGACATTCGTGTCGAATATTTCATGAATTTCCCGGGGGAGGGAACACGAGCCGGGCCGCGCAAGTGGCTTCGCGAAGAGCACCAACGGCTTCGGCGATCACCGGTTTAGTAGCGAAAGGTCCCGTCGGTTCCACGACGTCGCTGTCGTCTACCGACGGGACTTTTCTGCGCGGAAGATGCCACCTACTCGGCGGCCAGGCGATGCAGTGATGCCAGCGGCACCGGCAGCCAGCTCGGACGATTGCGCGCCTCGTACACCGCCTCGTAGACGGCCTTGTCCGCCTCAAGGGCGCGCAGCAGCACGGCACCCTCGCGCGGATCGGCGCTGCTTTCCTCGGCGTACCCCGCGCAGTAGGCGTCTCGGTTTCGGGTGGTCCACTCACGCGATCGGGCCTCGGTCTGCGCCGTACCCTCGCCCTCAGACAACTGATATCGCGCGGCGTAGTCGAAGCTACGCAGCATCCCGGCGACATCACGCAACGGCGAGTCGAGGGCGCGGCGCTCGATGATGCTCTTAGCCGGCTCACCTTCGAAGTCGAGCAAGATCCATCGCCGCGCCGTCCGCAGCACCTGCCCGAGGTGCAAGTCGCCGTGCACTCGTTGGGCCGGTACGACGGTGCCCAAGTCCGCGACCGCTTCGTAAAGCCGCCGAAGGTCCGACGCGACTGGAGCCAGCTCGGCGACTTCGATGAGCGCGGCATCGAGGCGCGTCAGCATTGCGGCGACTCGTGCGCGCACGTCGTCCGGCGAGAGATTCGTCGTACCGAACGCCGCGGCAAGGTCGGCGTGCACCTGCGCCGTCGACTGCCCGAGCCGGTGCGCCTCCGAGGCGAAGTCGCCGCCAACCTCATCGGCGTGCAGGTCACCCTCCGCCATCAGGTCTCGCACGCTGGTCGTGGCCAGCTTCCAACCATCGGTCGCGGTGACCATGAAGTCCTGCAGCATTGCCAGGCTCCATGGCTCGCCGTCGATCGTCGCGGTGACATGCCCGAGAAGATTCGCGACATGCTCGCCCCCGAGATCGGCCAACGCGCCGTGGATCTCGATGTCAGGGTTGAGCCCTGCCTCAATCCGCCGGAAGGTCTTCATGATGGCCGCGTCGCCAAACACGATCGAGGTGTTGGACTGCTCGGCCGACAACGCCAGGCTCGGCTCGCCCACTGGCATCTCATCAGGAGCGACGCGGCGCACGAACCGAAGCCCGTCGATCTCGGCCTCCGCGACGAGCGCATCGAGCCATGCGCCGGTCACGTCCTTGTCGTGCAGCGCGTCGTACAGGTGGACCGTCGACTCGCCGTCTTCATCGAGCATCGCGCCGACGAAGACGTGATCGAGCTGCTGCGCGGGCTCGTCGCGCAGCACCAGCGGCACCTGGTAGTGCTCGACATCGCCGTTCTCGTAGGTAATGTCGGCAATCCAAATCTGCACCGGGTGAGGGTCCTCGGTCAGCGTCGCCAACTGCCGCGCGTGCACCGACCCGGCACGCGACTTCCCGGCGTACCAGCGCTGCTGACCGAGCCAGTCGCTCAGTACCCGGCCGACTTCGGCGGAGCTGATCTTCACTTCGCCGCTCCTTCCGTTGACGCAGCGCCATCGTCACCGTCGGCGTCTTCGCTTGCGACCAGCGAGCCCGACCCTTCGTCCGCCTGCAGCTGCGTATCGGCATAGCTCTCATCGCCTTCGGATGCGGGCAACCCCGTGCTCATGCCAGGTTGCTCGGCCGGAATTCGCAGCCAGTAGAAGCCATGTCCGGCAATCGTCAGCAGATACGGAAGCTCTCCGATCGCGGGGAACCTGCTGCCGCCGGTCATCTCGATCGGCTCGGAACCCTCCCAGTGTCGCAGGTCCAGCTTGACCGCCTGCGGGAACCGCGACAGGTTGTTGACGCAGATGACCACGTCGTCGCCGTACGTCCGAGCAAACGACAGCACTGAGGGATTGGAGCCGCCCAGGTCGCTGAAGGTACCCAGGCCAAATGCCGGATTAGCCTTGCGCAAGGAGATCATCCGCCTGGTCCAGTGCAGTAGCGACGACGTGTTGCGGGTCTGCGACTCAACGTTGGTGGCCTGGTAGCCGTAGACGGAGTCGGAGTTGACCGGCAGGTAGAGCCGGGCCGGTTCGCATCGCGAAAACCCGGCATTGCGATCCGGAGTCCACTGCATCGGGGTGCGCACGCCGTCCCGGTCGCCAAGCCAGATGTTGTCGCCCATCCCGATCTCGTCGCCGTAGTAGAGCACCGGTGAACCGGGCAACGACATCAGCAGCGCCGTGAACAGCTCGACGCGATTGCGGTCGTTGTCGAGCAATGGGGCGAGTCGCCGACGGATGCCAATGTTGGCCTTCATCCGGGGATCCTGCGCGTATTCATCCCACATGTAGTCGCGCTCTTCGTCGGAGACCATCTCCAGCGTCAGCTCGTCGTGATTGCGCAGGAAGATCCCCCACTGACAGGTATCCGGTATATCTGGAGTCTGGGCGAGAATCTCCGAGATTGGGTAGCGCTGCTCGCGCCGTACTGCCATGAAAATGCGCGGCATCACCGGGAAGTGAAACGCCATATGGCACTCGTCCCCGCCCGCGTCAAAGTCGCCGAAGTACTCCACGACGTCGGCCGGCCACTGGTTGGCCTCGCACAGCAGCACCCGGTCCGGGTAGCTGTCGTCGATCTCCTTACGGAGCCGTTTCAGCAGCGAGTGCGTCTCTGGCAGGTTCTCGCCGTTCGTGCCGTCCCGCTCGAAGAGGTAAGGCACCGCGTCGAGCCGGAAGCCGTCGATGCCCATGTCGAGCCAAAACCGGATCGCGTCCATGATCGCCTCGACGACGGCCGGGTTGTCGAAGTTGAGATCGGGCTGGTGGGAAAAGAACCGGTGCCAGAAATACTGCTTGCGCACCCGGTCGAAGGTCCAGTTGGACTGCTCGGTGTCCACGAAGATGATCCGCGCGTCCGGATAGCGAGTGTCATCGTCGGCCCACACATAGAAGTCGCCGTACGGCCCATCGGGATCCTCGCGGGACTGCTGAAACCACGGATGCGCGTCAGAGGTGTGGTTCATGACGAAGTCGATGATCACCCGGATACCGCGTTCGTGCGCCGCCTTCAAGAAGTCGGCGAAGTCATCCAGCGTCCCGAATTCCGGGAGCACGCCGACATAGTCGGATACGTCGTACCCGCCATCGCGGAGTGGAGACGGAAAGAACGGCGGAAGCCACAAGCAGTCAACGCCGAGCCAGTGCAGGTAGTCGAGTTTGTCGATGAGGCCACGAAGGTCGCCGGTGCCATCACCGTTGGAGTCGTTGAAGCCGCGCACGAGGACCTCATAAAAGACCGCGCGTTTAAACCACTCCGGATCACGCGTGTTCAAGACCAGATCGGTCACGAAACCATCCTTGGCGTTGACGTCATGGACATCTCGGATCAAGTCTGCCACGCCCGTCGTACTGATCTGCACCGACCGAGACCCCGAAATTTCTAAACAGCATCGGCACAACGCCTTGCACCGTTGATTCGAAGAATGTTTAATTAGGCGCATGTCGAATCAGTGTTGCGCACCCCTGCAGAGTGCACCGATGGACTCCGCCGATGCCGTGGGGTTCGCGAAAGTGTTCAAGGCGCTGGGCGATCCGGTGCGCCTGCAGCTATACAGCCTGATTGCCTCCAGGGACGAGCCGGTGTGCGTGTGCGACCTGCTTGCCTCATTCGAGCTGACCGCGCCGACGATCTCGCACCATTTGAAGTCGTTACGGATCGCCGGGCTAATCGACAGTGAGCGTCGCGGTACGTGGGTCTATTACTGGCCCGTTGATGAGGCGCGTCAGCGAGTGGCTTCGTTGCTGGGATCCCGCGAGGTGCTGAGCGCGCCGTGAGTCTCGCCGTTACTAATGAGCCACAAAGAACGGCCCGACTGGGTCTGCTGGATCGGTTTCTACCGGTCTGGATCGGACTCGCCATGCTTGCCGGGCTGGCCTTAGGCGCGACCGTGCCGGGTCTGCCGGACGCGCTGTCCGCCATACAGGTCGACGGTGTTTCTGTTCCAATCGCACTCGGCTTGCTGGTCATGATGTACCCGCCGCTGGCGAAGGTGCGCTACGACCAGTTCGGCGCCGTGGCAGCCGACCGTCGGCTGATGGTCGTAAGTCTGATCCTGAACTGGGTCGTTGGGCCGGCCATCATGTTTACGCTCGCGTGGCTGCTACTGCCTGACCTGCCCGAGTACCGCACGGGTCTGATCATCGTCGGCCTCGCACGATGTATTGCGATGGTTGTCGTATGGAACGACCTCGCCTGCGGCGACCGGAATGCCGCGGCGTTCCTCGTCACGCTGAACTCGATATTCCAGGTCGTCATGTTCGCCGGGCTCGGTTGGTTCTACCTTGACCTGCTTCCGGGCTGGCTCGGACTACAGACCGGAACACTCGATGTATCTATGTGGCAGATCGCTAAGTCGGTACTGATCTTCCTCGGGATTCCACTTGCCGCCGGCTTCTTGGGCCGCCGGATACTCGAACGAGTCCGCGACCGACAGTGGTACGAGAACACCTACTTGAGGCGCATCTCGCCGTTGGCCTTATACGGCCTGTTGTTCACGATCGTGATCCTGTTCTCCTTGCAAGGCAGGCAAATTCTTGATCGTCCCTTCGACGTCGCACGAATTGCCGTCCCCTTGCTCCTGTACTTCGCGCTCATGTGGACCGGCGCGTACTACACCAGCCGGCTCGTCGGGATGGACTATCCGCGGTCGGCGACCGTCGCGTTCACTGCGGCGGGCAACAACTTCGAGCTGGCGATAGCGGTCGCGATCGGTACGTTCGGCGCGGCCAGTGGACAAGCACTCGCCGGAGTCGTCGGACCACTCATCGAAGTCCCAGCACTCGTCGCCCTCGTCTACGTCAGCCTCAAGCTCCGCAAGAGAATCTCGCCTGCGAGCTCCACCGAAGGCACGCGCTCATGAGACCACGCCCAAGGCGTCACCGGAATCGCACGAATGCGACAGATCCGCGACGACATCACACGCCACGTCCAAATCCTCATCACGCAGTTCGCCGCATCAGAGCGCACCTAAGCACGCACGGAACAGTCGATACATACGGAGGAATCCATGACCACAAATGACATCCGCGAGACGGTCCGCCGACGGTACGCCGCGGCCGCGACCAGTCCGAGCACGACCACCAGCTGCTGCGGGCCCGCCGGCACGAGCGACCTCGACCGCGGCGGCGTATTCGGCGCCACCCTGTATGGCGAGAACGACCAGAACGAGGCCCTCAGCGGCTCGCTAGGATGCGGCGTACCCACGCAGGTCGCCGACCTTCAAGAGGGTGAGACCGTCCTCGACCTCGGCTCCGGTACCGGTGGCGACGTACTCATCTCGGCACAACGAGTCGGACCCAGCGGCAAGGTCTACGGGCTGGACATGACCGACGAGATGCTCGAGAAGGCTCGAGGCAACGCCGCTTCGGCCGGAGTCACTAACGTCGAGTTCCTCAAGGGCTACCTCGAGGAGATCCCGTTGCCGGACGGCTCGGTCGACATCGCATTGTCGAACTGCGTCATCAATCTCGCGGCGGACAAGCAGGTCGTGCTGCGCGAAACGGCCCGCGTTATCCGACCCGGCGGACGGATCGCCTTCAGCGACGTCATCGCGTCCGACGACATGCCTGAGGAGGTCCGCGAGGATATGCAGCAGTGGACCGGCTGCGTTGCCGGCGCCCTCACCCGCGGCCAGTTCGAGCACTACCTCGCGGACGCGGGTTTCACCGACATCACGATTACGCCGAGCCATCAGGTGCACGAGTACGCCCACTCCGCACTCATCAAGGCGTCGCGACCGCACCTCTGAGTAGTGGCTTAATCCAGCAGTTGAGGTGGTCGTGACACCCGCCAGCGACCGAAGCACGTGGCGAGCAATCACGTCACAAGCGCGCAATACCCGGGCCTTCGCTCACCTCGATGACCCGAGCCATGGGGCAGACTGGGGCCGAGACCTGTTCACGGGCTAAGGAGTGCAGCACGATGGATCTGATCGGTGAACGCAACCTGCGAGATCTCCTCACTGAGCGCGCGAATCGCTATCCGGACAAGACGTACCTCGTGTTCGAGGACCAGGCGGGAAACGTCCTCGAATACACCTACGCCGAGTTTCTCATTCATGTGCAGAGCGCGGCGGCCGGCTTCGCGTCGCTGGGCATCGCCAAGGGCGACGCTGTAGTCATCCAGCTCCCGAACTGTCCGGAGTTCCTCTTCGCCTGGTTCGGCATCGGCTGGATCGGCGCTATCGCGGTCCCATCGAACACCGCAAACACCGCCCCCGAGATGCGGCACATCCTCGACCTGTCCGATGCCGTCGCGGTGGTGTGCTCGCCGCCGTACCGCCAGGTGATCGACGACGCGCTGGAGTCTGCCGACGGCGTGCGACACCGGATTTTGGCGCGCATGCCAGGCGCGGCGCCGGAAGGCTGGACGTCGTACGACGAGATGGTGGCGGTCCATCAGCCAGCGGCGGATGTCGCAGTCGGAAGCGAGGACGTCATGCAGATGATCTTCACGTCCGGCACGACGTCACAGCCGAAGGCCGTCATGCTGACGCACGCCAACTGCCTGCACTCCGGCGAGCGAGCCTCCCGATGCACCGCGGTGAGTGACTCGGACCGGGTGCTTACCGCGCTTCCGGCGTTCCACGTCAACGCGCAGTCGCTGACCGTGCTCGCGGCCCTTACCGTCGGCGCTACCTGCGTGCTGTTGGAGGAATACAGGGCGAGCAAGTTTTGGGACCAGATCCGCCGGCACGAGGCAACGGCGGTAAGCCTGGTCGCGATGCAGGTACGCACGCTGCTCGCGCAACCGGCGGCGCAGACCGACCGGGACCACGCCGTACGCCGCAACTTCTACGCCATCAACGTGCTGGACTCGGAGAAGGCGGAGTTCGAGCGGCGATTCGGCCTCGAGCTCGTCAACGGATACGGACTCAGCGAGACCATGACCGTCGTGACCATCGCACCGGTCTTCGGCGAGAAAAGATGGCCGTCGATCGGGCTTCCGGCGTACGACCGGCAAGTCAGGATCGTCGATGCGGACGGTGAGGACGTCCCCACTGGCGACGTTGGCGAGATCATCGTCTCGGGCATCCCCGGCCGGACGATCATGAAGGGCTACTTCAAGGACCCCGAGGCGACCGCGCAGGCGATCCGGGACGGCTGGTTCTATTCCGGCGACAACGGGTACGTCGACGAGAAAGGCTACGTCTACTTTTTCGACCGCCAGAAGGACGTCATCAAGCGGGCCGGCGAAAACATTTCAGCGAGCGAAGTCGAGGCCGCGCTTCTACTCCACGATCACATACTGGAAGCCGCCGTTATCGGCGTGCCGGACCCGATCCGGGACGAGGCCGTCAAGGCCTTCGTCGTTATCGGGGGCGGCGTCGAGTTGACCGCAGACCAGATCATCGAGCACTGCGGGAGCCGTCTGGCACCATTCAAGGTGCCGACCCTGGTGGAGTTCGTCGATTCCTTGCCCAAGACGTCGGTCGGGAAGATCGAGAAAAAGGCGCTGCGGGCCAGCGAATCCGGCGCACGCTAGTCTCGTGTGTAGACAAAGGGCGCTATAGAGTCCCTTTCTCTACGCGCGAGATCAAATCAGCCACGATCGCTGCGGACGGCCGGCTGCCGATTGCCGATCGCGCGACCCCGGCCCTACAGTAAGTGCATGGCGACCTTGCAGACACCGTTGCACCCAAGCGCGTTGCGACGGATCGCCGCGGCATACCGGGAGGACATGGGCAGGCGGGAGCGGTCGATTCTGGTGTCGTGGGCCGGCTTCACCGGTTCGTTCGCGGCCGTACGCGCGATCACCCACGCCATACACGCCGGCAAGGGACCGTTCAAGAACCTGAGCGTTGGTGGTGAACATCTGCACCACTACATGTGGGGCATCGCTTCACTGGCCGGCGTCGGAGCGCTAGAAGTCGCAGGCAAAGAGCAGCGGCGGCACCATCCGATGGTCGCGCTCGCTTATGGGTTCGGACTCGCGCTCATCGTCGACGAGTTCGCCCTCCTGCTGGACCTGAAGGACGTCTACTGGGCAAAGCAGGGCCGTATCTCTGTCGACCTCGGCATCGCCACGGTGGCTCTCGGCGGGACGGCCTTCGCGGCCACTCCGCTCTGGCGTCGCCTGCTCGATAAGAGCTGGTCGGACCGGCGGTCAGCCGTTATCGCACGATCGCCGCGGACTGCGACGGCAACGTGAGCGCATCATCGCCGAGCAGTACGCCGTCCGCGGTGGCGAGCACGATCTCGACCGCGCCCGGGAGCGACACGGACTGCGGATTGTCCGCGAGATTGGCTACGACACGGTGCCCGCCTCGATGGATCACGACCCAACGAGAGTCCTCGTCGTACTCCACTTGCGTGCGGTCCAGGCGCGGGTCGGACAGGTCCGGCGTGGCCGCGCGCAGCGCGATAAGCGATCGGTAGAAGTCCAGGAGCGAGGCGTGCGCGGGCGCCGTCAACTCGTCCCAGCGCAGTACGGCGCTGCGGTAGGTCGCCGGGTCTTGCGGGTCGGGCATCGTCGTCGGATCCCAGCCATATCCGGAAAACTCGGCCAGCCGGCCCGCGCTCACGGCCTTCGCAAGGTCCGGCTCGGGGTGCGAGGTGAAGAACGGCCACGGCGTCGACGCGGCCCACTCCTCCCCCATCCACAGCATCGGCGTGTACGGCGACGTCAGCAGCAGCATCGCGCCCACTCGCAGCAGCGCAGGTGTCGTGAGCGCGCTGAGCCGGTCGCCGGCCGCGCGGTTGCCGACCTGGTCGTGGTCCTGCAGGAACGTCACGAAGCGCCAGCCAGGAGTGCGTTCTCGGTCGACGGGGAAGCCGTGGTTACGCCCGCGGAAGCTTGAGTATGTGCCGTCGTGGAAGAACGCGCGAGTCGAGACCTTCGCCAGACAGGCCAACGATCCGAAATCGGCGTAGTAGCCGCGACGTTCGCCGGTCAACAGGGCGTGCAGCGCATGATGGACGTCGTCGTCCCACTGGCCGGTGAGGCCGAAGCCGCCCTCGTCGTCCGGCGTGATCAGCTTCGGGTCGTTGAGATCGGACTCGGCGATCAGCGACAACGGCCGGCCCACCTGCTTCTCGAGGTCGGCGACGTCCAGCGCCAACTGCTTGAGAATGTGCGTAGGAGACTCGTCGACGAGCGCGTGTACGGCATCCAGGCGCAGCCCGTCGATGTGGAACTCGCCGAGCCACATCAGCGCGTTGTCGAGGATGTAGCGGCGCACCTCAGCGCTGCCCTCCCCGTCGAGGTTGATCAAATCGCCCCACGTGTTGCGCCCAGACTTCAAATATGGGCCGAACCGCGGCAGGTAGTTGCCGCTCGGGCCAAGGTGGTTGTAGACGACATCGAGCACCACGGCCAGCCCGCGCGCGTGTGCCGCGTCGACGAACCGTTTCAGCGCGTCCGGGCCGCCGTACGGCGCATGCACGGCGTACCAGTCGACACCGTCGTAGCCCCAATTCCATACACCGTTAAAAGCGTTGAGCGGCAGCAGTTCTACGTGCGTAATGCCGAGATCGACGAGGTAGTCCAGCCGCTCGATCGCCGAGTCCAGCGTGGCGCCCGCGGTGAACGTGCCGATGTGCAGCTCATAGATGACCGCGCCGGTCAGGTCGCGCCCGGGCCACGATGCGTCCGACCATGCGAAGTCGTCAGGGTAGATCCGGCTCGGGCCGTGCACGCCGTCTGGTTGCCAGCGGCTACGCGGATCCGGCAGGCACGTCGGGTCATCGTCGAGCAGGAAGCCATAGTCGGCGCCGGGGACGAGCGCACCGTCCACGAGCGACCACCAACCGCCGGCGCCCGGATCCATTGGTACGACGCGCGAATCGTCACCAATCTGGAGTCGGACGACGCTCGCCAATGGCGCCCACACCGCGACCTGCCCCATCACGCACCGCCTTCGCGGCGCAGCAGCAGCGCCACGGGATAACGATCGAGCAGGTCGGCGACCCGTATCGTCCCCTCGTATCGCAATCCGGTCATGGCGTCGATGTACTGCGCGGCAGGCAATGTCAGAGTGCTGGACGCCCACTTGTCTCCGAGCGCAACCGGAAGCCGGGTCGCGACGGTGATCGCCCCACCGCGGTCAAACGCGACTAGATGGTCGCGGCCGGGGCCGTCGGCGTACATCGGTCGATAGGTGTGGAAGAGGTTTGGCAAGTCGCGGCGGGCGCGCAACGCACGGCTGGTAACCCAAATCTTGACCAGGCCGGATTCGTCGAGCGTGGGTAGCGCTCCCCCGGACGACACGGCGCGCAGCGCTTCAGCGTGCGCCTCGAAGTCGACAGGACGACGATTGTCAGGGTCTACCAGCGAATCCTCGCCGAGCTCGCTTCCTTGATAGACGTCCGGCACGCCAGGAATCGTAAGCTGAATCAGCTTTTGGCTCAGCGAGTTCGACAAACCGTACGGCACCAGCCGCGCGGCGAAATCCTCAATGATCGCGCGGACCGTCGGGTCGTCGTACGCCGCGTCAACCGCCGCGTGGACCGCGCGTTCGAAGTCCGCGTCGGGATCGATCCAACCGGTGCCGTCGGCAGCCTCACGCATTGCCTTTTCGGCGTACGCGTGCATCCGGTCCCGTTCGATCAGCCCCGTCGCCGCGAACGTCTGCCATAGAAGGTATCCGAACGCTCGGTTCGGGATCGGGACGAGTGCGGCGAGACGGCTCGCGACCTCGGCCCACGAGTCCCCCAGCTCGGGGATGACGGCGAGCCGCGCGCGAACGTCCTCGCCGCGTTTGGTGTCGTGCGTCGAGAGCGTCGTCATGCTGTACGGCGCCCGCTGCAGCCGCTCGCGTTGTGCCGCATGAAAATCGTCAAGGCTGAGGCCGAAGGTGCCCGGGTTGCCGCCGACCTCGTTGAGCCCGATCGCCCTGCTGTAGCGGTAGTACGCCGTGTCCTCGACGCCCTTTGCCATGATCGCGCCGGTCGCCTGCTGGAACCGGGCGCACGCCTCGGTCTGCGGATCGCTCAGCCACGGCTGCAACGCCTCGATTGCCTGCGCCAGTTCGGGTCGGCGTACGGCGGCGACCCGCGCCGCCCGCGCCAGACGCTCTCGGCCGAGTGGCAGGTAGGACCGGTAGACGTCGAACGCCACGGCGAGCTCGGTCAGCGCGTCGACGGCGTACTCGACGCCGGGCACGGCTCGCGCGACGCGGTGGATCTCCGCCTGGAGGATAGTCGTCGCGATGAGGCGCTTGCCTTCGGCGATGTGTTGCTCCCAGTCCCTCTCGTCAGCGGTGACGTCTCGATAGATCCGAGTCATCTTCTCTGACGCATCCTCGTCATACAGAAGCGTATTGACCTCCGCGAGCACGTCGTAGCCCGTCGTGCCGGCCACCGGCCAGGAGGACGGCAGGTGTTCGCCGGGTTCGGTGATCTTCTCGACCGTGATCCACGCCCCCCGCGCTTGGGCGGCGAGCGTCTCGAGGTAGTCGCCGGGGTCGGTGAGCCCGTCCGGATGATCGACCCGGATCCCCGTGACGCCATAGTCGCGGAGCCACCGCAGAATCTCAGCGTGGGTGGCATCGAAGACCGACGGGTCCTCCACGCGCAGACCCGCCAGTGTCGTGACGGCAAAGAACCGCCGGTAGTTCTGGTCGGTATCTGCGCGCCGGTAGTTGACCAGTCGATAGTGCTGACGTTCGTGCACCCGTCGCGCCGTGTCGCCCTCGGTGTAGGTGCCGGGCGCCACCGGGAAACGGTGTTGGTAGTAGTGCAGCTCGTAACGCGGCTCATCCGAGCTGTTATCGACGTACAACCGCAGCTGCCGGTCCAGGTCGAACCCGTCACCGAGCACAGGCAGCAACACCTTGCCGTCGGCGACTTCGTAGTCCACGTCGTACCACCGGGCGGCCGGTGACTCGCGGCCCATGCGCAGAAACTCCCACCACACACCGTTTTGGGCGGCATCCGCGACACCCATGTGATTGGGCACGATGTCAACGACTAGGGCAAGTCCGGCATCAGCGCTGGCCTTCGCAAGCTCGGCGAACCCATCGGGGCCGCCTCGAGATGGGTCGATTTGGGAGTGGTCGACAACGTCGTACCCGTGCATCGACCCGTCGGTCGCCTTCAGTAGCGGCGAAACGTAGATCGCGCCGACCCCGAGCTCGCGCAGATAGCCGACGAGCCGCGCGGCCCTCTGCAACGTGAGTTCCGAGGTGATCTGAAGCCGGTACGTCGAGGTCGGTGCGTTGCTCTGACGGGTCTCGGTGCTCATCAACTACCTTTCCCTGCGCCGGCCAATTTCGCCGCCACCCTAGTCGTTGCGCTGCAGCACGACGAGTGCCCGCGGACCGAGGGCGAACGTGCCGCCGCCGGGCATCGGTTGGGCATCCTCGGGCTGCGCCGCCGTACTCGTGTCGAGCACGACCCGCCACGATACTTCGTCCGCGTCGCCGGGCAAGTGGAAATCGATCTCTTCATAGTGAGCCGAGAAACAGATCAGAAAGGAGTCGTCGACGATAGGCTCGCCGCGCATGTCGGTGCCCTGAATGCCCTGCCCGTAGAGGAACATGCCGATGGACTTGCCGAATCCGGAGTCCCAGTCCTCGTCGGTCATCTCACTACCGTCGGGTCGAAGCCACGCGATGTCAGGCAGCGGATCCTCGCCTTTGCGGCGTACCGGTTTGCCGTCGAAGAACCTGCGGCGCCGGAACGTCGGATGATCGCGGCGGAGCGCGCTGACCGCTCGGGTGAAGTCGATGAGCTCGGTATCGGCTTCCTCCCAGTCGATCCAGGAGATCTCGTTGTCCTGACAGTAGACATTGTTATTGCCCTGTTGAGTGCGGCCAAGTTCGTCGCCGTGGCTGAGCATGGGCACACCCTGGGACAGGATTAACGTCGCGATGAAGTTGCGCTGCTGCCTGCGACGTAGCTCTCGGATGCCTTCGTCGTCCGTCGGCCCCTCGGCGCCGCAGTTCCACGAGCGGTTGTGGCTTTCGCCGTCGTTGTTGTCCTCGCCGTTGGCCTCGTTGTGTTTATCGTTGTAGGACACCAGATCCCGCAGAGTGAATCCATCGTGCGCCGTGACAAAGTTGATGCTGGCGACCGGTCGCCGCGCCGTACGCTCGTAGAGGTCGGCCGAGCCGGTCAAACGGGCCGCGAACTCGCCTAGCGTGGACGGCTCGCCGCGCCAGAAGTCACGCACGGTATCGCGGTATTTGCCGTTCCACTCCGTCCACAACGGTGGAAAGTTGCCGACCTGGTAGCCGCCTGGACCGACGTCCCACGGTTCGGCGATCAGCTTCACCTGACTGATGACCGGGTCTTGCTGGACGAGCTCGAAGAACGTCGAAAGCCGGTCGACGTCGTGAAACTCGCGCGCCAGGGTCGCGGCGAGATCGAATCGGAACCCGTCGACCCGCATCTCGGTGACCCAGTAGCGCAGCGAGTCCATGATCAACTGCAGCGAGTGCGGGTTGCGGCTGTTGAAGCTGTTGCCCGTGCCGGTGTAGTCCATGTAGTACCGCGGGTCGTCATCGACGAGCCGGTAGTACGCCGCGTTGTCGATTCCCCGGAAACTCAGCGTCGGCCCAAGATGGCTGCCTTCGGCGGTGTGGTTGTAGACCACGTCGAGGATTACCTCGATATCGGCGGCGTGCAACGCGCGGACCATCGCCTTGAATTCTTGGACTTGGCCGCCCGGTGTTTCGGACGAACTGTACTTCGCATCTGGGGCGAAGAACCCAATCGTGTTGTAGCCCCAGTAGTTGCTCAGGCCCTTGTCGACGAGCGTCGAGTCGTTGGCGAAATGGTGCACTGGCATCAGCTCGAGTGCCGTCACTCCCACCGATTTCAGGTGTTCGATGATCACCGGGTGGGCCACCCCGGCGTACGTTCCGCGCAGATGCTCTGGCAGGTCCGGGTGTCGTTGGGTGAGGCCCTTGACGTGTGCCTCGTAAATGACCGTGTCGGTGTAGGGCCGCTTGGCCTGCCGGTCATTGCCCCAGTCGAAGAAGGGGTTGATGACCACGGACTTCGGCATGTGCGCGGCCGAGTCGTCCTCATTGTGGCTGTTCTCGTCACCGAAGTTGTAGCCAAACAGGCTCTGATCCCAGTCGAATGTGCCGTGGATGGCCTTCGCGTAGGGGTCGAGCAGAAGCTTGGCGGGGTTGCAGCGATGCCCGGCCGCCGCGTCGTTGGGCCCGTGCACGCGGTAGCCATAGAGTTGACCGGGCTGCACGTCGGGCAGGAACGCGTGCCACACCAGGGCGTCTACCTCGGTCAGGTCGGCCCGAGTCTCGGTCCCATCGGAGTCGAAAAGGCACAGCTCGACGCGTTCGGCGATTTCGCTGAAGAGCGCAAAGTTGGTGCCCGAACCGTCGTACGTCGCACCGAGCGGGTAGGCGGTACCTGGCCAGATCTGCATGTGTCTCCTTCGTCAGACCCCATAAGTATGGTGCCTGCGCCTGATCGCTCCGACGGCAACTGCCAATCCGTCGTGCACGTCATGCAGGTCCCACCCGCGTCGGCGCGGCGCGAGCGGTAGTCGCCCTACACCTAGTCACGGCTTCCTCGTCGTTGTCGCGGCCGATGTGGCGCGCCAAGGAAGAGAAACGCGCGACGCGGGAGCGACATCGTGGGATCCGAAGTCTCGGATCATGCGGCATCAGGTCACCCCGCGTAACGTCTGCACTGGCAGATACGTCGAGCTGATCTGGAGTGAGTTGATGACCGAATCCGAGACCGGCGGCTACACCGATGGCATCGACGGCGTCGAGGATATGGACGCCGTCGATATGTTGACCGGTGACGACCAGGACGAGCCCTACGACACGTCGTACTCTCCCCCGGACTACGAGCCGAGCGCCGCGCGTCATGGCATGACCGCTCGCGAGGAACGCGAGGGCGAGACGCTCGACGAACGCCTCGCCGAAGAGGAACCGGACATCAGCCTGGACGACGCCGCCGACGAGACCTCCGATCCACGGGCCGGACGACTTGTCGCACCCGACGAGGGTGCGCGCCCGGACACCGATGCGCAGGAGGTCGCGTACGACGCAGGCAAGGCCGGCAGTGCGGCCAGCGCCGAGGAGGCTGCCGTGCATCTCGTCGACGACCCCGGCGAATAGCGCCACCGAAGTCCCGTCGTGAACGCCGTCGCGCCGGTCACCATCCTCGGTGACGAGGAGAACTACGGCGCGACGTTTACTCTCGACGTGCCGGTCGACGGCCGGATCCGGAGGTCGTGATCATCGCTAGTGCCCCTTCTCCAGAGCAATATGACCGCCACCAGACCGGCCACGCTAGGTAGCACGCCGACGAGCCCATACAGCGTCGGCAGCAGCCTTCCGTAGCCGTCTTCGGAGCCAACGAGATTGAACAACGCGATGCACGCGGCTAAGACGAAGATTAGTGTGCTGACCGCGCGCGCCCAACGTTTCCCCTTCGTCACCGCCCATGCCATCCATAGCCAGCAGGCGATGCCAATGACGGCGATCGAGAGCAGATAGGTCAGAAGTATCGACTTACTATCAGCCATTTCGACGTGGTTGTAATCGACCGAGTAGGTGGCGATCATGTGCCGCCAGAGAGTGTCGCTTGTTGCCTGGTCGATGATCACCACAGCAGCGGCAGCCGCCGAGAGGGCGAGTCCCACGTACATGGCGAGTACGGCGAGCTGTCGAGCCGAACGAACCGTTCGTTGCGGCGCGAGTGTTGTCATTTGTTTCATCCTTCGGGTCGCGAATTTTCCTGAGGCTCCGGGGCGCCAGCTACAGTCAAGGTCGATGAGCCTTGAAACTTGGTACTTGAGACACCATATCCCAAAGAGGTGAACATGCAAGTGAGTTCTTCGGCCGATGACTCCCGGCAGTCCGGATTCGGGCGTCGCCGGCAGCGGCTGTCCGACGCCGAGACCGAACAACGAATGCTGCGATCCGCGGCCGACGCCGTCGCGGCCACCGGCCTGACGGTGAGCCTCGATCACATTCGCCTCGAAGACGTCATCCGCGACGCGGGCGTCTCGCGCAGCACCGTCTACCGCCGCTGGCCCAACAAAGACCTCTTCTTGGGTGACTTGCTCCTTGACCTCGCGCGCGCCAACGCGCCCAAGTCGGCGACCGGCAGCAAGGAGATCACCGAGCTCGTCCGTCGTAGCGTGCTGGCGAGGCTCGATGCGATCCGATCCCCCATCGATCGTCTACAACTTGCTGCGGAGCTGGTCCGCGATACCGGACAGCAAGACTTCCAGCACATCAACGAGTCTCGCGAATGGCGCACCTACCTCGCCCTGACGGTCACCTTCATCGGCTTGCCGCCGGGCGACCTCCGCGACCAGATCCAGGAAGTGCTCGCCGAGTCCGAACGCGCATTCACCGCGCGCATCGCCGCTAGCCACCGGACCATAGCGGACCTGCTCGGGTTGCGGCTACGCGCCGGCATCGACGTAACGTTCGAAACGGTCGGGCATTTGGCCAACGCGATGATGCGCGGGCTAATCGTAAAAGCACTTGCCACGCCGAGCATCGCCACCGAACGCGTCGCGGGCGACCTGTACGGCGCAACTGGGGACTGGTCCTTAGCGTCGTTGGGGCTGATCAGCGTCGTGATGACCTACCTCGAGCCAGACCCTGATGTGACGTGGGACGACAAACGGGTCACGCAGCTGCGTCAGCAGCTCGAGGAGACGGACGACCTGTTCGAGTAATTGCCGACCCGCGAGCGACGGGCCGCCGTTTCGATGTACTTCCGCAGAAAGTGGCGTAAATTTCAGTCCACACGGATACCCGCTCAGGATGGGAGTTGTGTCATGGCTGATGGAAACGGCGACACCGGTTACGCAGACGGTATCGACGGTGTCGATGAGATGGACGCAGTCGGCACACTCACCGGAGAGGATGCGGACGAGCCCTACGAGACGTCGTACTCGCCGCCCGACTACGAACCCAGCGACGCAAAATTCGGCATGACCCACAGCGAAGAGCTTGCGGGCGAAGGCCTCGAACGCAAACTGTCGCGCGAGTTACCCGATCTGTGCGAGACCGACGCCGCGGACGACGTACAGGACAGCCGAGCCGGCCGTCTCGTCGCGCCCGATGGAGGAATGGGCGAGGACACCACTCCCGAGGAATTGGCCTGGGACGCAGGCATTGCCGGCGCCGCGGCCAGTGCGGAAGAAGCCGCCGTGCACATCGTGAGCGATCCCGATCGGCCGTACGACGATGAAGACACGGAGAATCCGTACGACGACACGCTTGAGCGCGCATAGGGGCCGACGACCTTGACCGCACGCCTGGACGACCTCCGCACCAGCATCCACGACGGATTGAGCACCATCCGCGGCGAGCTTGCAGCACTCGTCGCGATTCGCTCGATCGCCGATCCGCGACAGGCACCACCAGAGGAGTGTCGTCGTGCCGCAGAATGGGTGCGAGATGCCTTTCAGAGCGCGGGAGTCGGACAGATCGAACTCATCGACACTTCCGACGGCAGCACCGCGGTCGTCGGGCATCAACCGGGGCCTACTGGTACGCCGACGGTTTTGCTCTACAGCCACTACGACGTACAGCCCGCAGGTGACGAGAGCCTCTGGGCCAGCCCGCCTTTTGAACTCAGCGAGCGCGACGGTCGATGGTACGGCCGGGGCGCCGCGGACTGCAAAGGCAACATCGCCATGCATCTGCTCGCGCTGCGCGCGCTCGGAGAATTTCCGGTCGGCGTTCGGGTTGTGTCCGAGGGTTCAGAGGAGATGGGCGGCGGCGGCCTGGAAGACCTCGTCCGGCAGCGGCCAGAGCTGTTCGAGGCGGATGTCATCCTCATCGCGGACACCGGCAACTCGGCCATCGGTACGCCGACCGTCACTACCTCCCTGCGCGGGATTGCCAACCTCGTCGTGCATCTCGAGACGATGACCGGTGAGATCCATTCCGGCATGTACGGCGGACCAGCGCCGGACGCATTGGCCGCGATGGTGCAACTGCTGTCCACGCTGCGCAACGAGGACGGTGACACCGCCGTCGACGGCCTGGATTCCCATCAGATATGGGATGGCGTGGACTACCCGGAAGCACAGTTCCGCGCGGACGCGGGCGTGCTGGACGGCGTCGATCTGGTCGGTGCAGGTTCCGTCGCAGACCGTGTATGGGCACGGCCCGCCGCGACCGTGCTTGGCATCGATTGCCCACCTGTAGTCGGATCTGCCGCCGCGATACAGCCCCGCGCATCGGCGCGGATCAACCTGCGGGTGCCTCCCGGGATGGATCCGCAGGCGGCACTAGATGCGTTGAGCGCGCATCTAAAGAGCCACGCGCCGTGGGGCGCGCGTGTCACCGTCGAACCCGAAGCGATCGGCGCGCCGTTCTCCGCACGCACCAGCGGTCCGGCGTACGCCACGCTGGGTGGGGCGATGGAAGCGGCGTACGGGAAGCAAATGGTGACCGCCGGGCAGGGCGGTTCGATTCCGCTGTGCAACGTGCTTGCTGACCAGTTCCCTGAAGCGGAGATCGCGCTCATCGGCGTCGAGGAGCCGACATGCCGGATCCACGCCCCCAATGAGAGCGTGGATCCGGGCGAGATCGAAAACCTCGCGGTTGCCGAGGCGTTGTTTCTCGAACAACTCGGCGCCTAGGTCCGGCCTTAAGCGCGCTTAGGCATCGACGCTCTGACCGGCGCGCTCGGCCTCGAGCTTCTTCATCTCTTCCTTGACGAGCGCTTCGTGACGCTCCTCGTCCTCGCGTGCCTTCTTCGGACTCCATCGACCGGCCATCACAAAGACGAACGGGAGGAACAGCACCTGCGCACCTACGCAGATCCACCACCAAACCCGCCACTGCTGCGCAGTGTCCTTGGCCGCCTGCGTCACCTTGGCGCCGTTATCGGCCAGATACTTCGCGTCCGCAGCGGGGATCGGGTCGGTGCCCAGTTTCTGGAGACGGGCGACCGCTTCGGCCGGGTCCTTGGCGAGTTTCGCCTCGATGATCTGCTTGACTGCGGCCGCTCCGGCTGCCGGATCGGTCGGATCCTTCTGCAGTGCGGCAAGCGTGTCGGGCGCGATCGCTCCGGCAGTCGCGACCTGATCGGGGTACTGCGCGACAATCGCGGACACTTTCGAGTCCTGATCGACCAGTACCGCGGTCGCGGGTACGGCGAAGATAAATCCGACCAGCGACAAGGTGACGACGATCCGCACGATCCAGCCCCACACCGCGAGCCCGGTGGCGGTCGCCGCGGGGTTGTGCTTCTCGATCGTCTCGGTGAAGCTCGCCATCCACGCGGTGTATGCCAACCCGCCACCCGCAGAGATGAAGATCATCAGCACGGCGAACGTGTAGTACGACGTATTCGGCTCAACCGCCTTCTCTGCAAAGATCGCCGCCCCCACGAGGCTGACCACGCATCCGATGATCATGAACGGTTTGCGGACTCGGAACTTGTCGGAGATGAACCCGGCAGCGACAAGTGCAATCGCGTTGCTGATCCAGTACCAGTTCGCTAGCCCGTTCGCCTTCGCACTGGAGTAACCGAAGATCGTCACGAAGTAGATCACGAAGAAGCCGACGGCGATGTAGTAGAACATCAGGAAGATGGCGATCGCGAACGCCGAACCGACGATGTCGAGGTGCATCATCTGCCGCCAGTGGCCTTGTGCTGCCTTCTCGGTGTCGATGTTCTTCGCCCGCGCCTCGATCAGCATCTTGTCTTGCATGCTGACCATGAGCTGATCGCGAAGCGCCGGCGAGAGCTCACGAAGCGCGAAGATCGCGATGACCGCGACGACGAGTCCAATGCCACCACAGAGGTAGAACTGGAACTGCCAGTCCGGGTGCGACACGAGAGTGTGGCTCGAGATCTCCGTAACAAGAAGACTGCCAAGCACCGGACCAAGGGTCCAGAACCCCATCGCAGATGCCCGCCCGAGCTGCGGTGAGAAGTCCCGGATGAGCGCCGGCGTGGCGACCAGGATGATTCCCTCGACGATGCTCAGGATCCCGAAGAAGATGAAGTACCACGCCGTGTTGGGCGCATTCGGCAGAGCGAACGCGATGAGAACGCCGGTGACCACGAGACCGAAGGCCACCAGATTGGCGCGGCCCCAGCGATCGGCGAGACCCGCAACCAAGGACGCGAACGCGCCAAGCAGGTTACCGATAACCGAGACCATGACGAACTGGGTAAAGGTCATTCCGAAGCCGGCGATGATCTGAGTCGCGACGGCGCCACCGATATACAACTCGTAGTAGAGGATCACGGTCGCGAGGACCGTGATGGCTAAGTAAATGTAACGCCGGCCGTTGGACGGGTAGCTGTGTAAACGGCGATCCCACAGCGTCTGGATGCCACGCGCCGGTGTGTCGGCGGGCTTCGGCCGCCCTGGCGCGACGACCTTCGGGTCTCTCGCATCGAGGGCTACATCGCCGATGACGCGAGGTCCCTCTCCTGCCGAGCTAATTGTCTGATCACTCATTCGTTGCAATTGGCCTTTCCGGTATACCGATCTGGCTTCTGCTAGCAGTTCTGGGCTGTATTTGGCAGGCCGGACCGCTAGTGTGGCATCGGACACGGTGAGTTTGTTTTCTGACACTAACGACCAATGGGGGTGCGCAGCGGTGACGAGATCGGCCACGAAATTGACAGATTCGGCCACAAGTGTCTTAGAGTCTGTCCGCGGCCCGAGCAGCGTCGCGCTCATGCACCGACTGGCCGTGCGGCGTGGCATCGACGGCGCCCGATGCCTCGACGTAGCCGGCATAGATGCAGCGACGTTGGTCGACCCAAACGGCCTGATCACGATGCGTCAGGAGCTTGCATTCATCGCAGAAATGCTCCAGGCGGTCGACGCACCAGCAGAATTCGGTCTTGAAGTCGGATCTCGCTACCGGCTGACGATCTACGGCGTGTGGGGCCTCGCGATCATCTCCAGCGCCACGGTCCGCGAGTCAATCAACGTGGCCAATCAGTTCATCGACCTCACATACGCATGCACCCGCGTGCAACATCGAGTCGGTGGGTCCAAACTCTTCATCGAGTACGGCGACTTCGACGTACCGGAGAACGTACGTCAGTTCGTCCTCGCTCGTGATATCGCCGGCGCGCACGTCATCTGGGCCGAGTCGTTCGACCCCGTCCAGATCGACCGATGCGAACTCCGACTTCCGCGGCCGGCCGATACCGCGCCGTACGAACGCATATTTGGAGTCTTGCCCGAGTTCGATTCTTCATACACTCGTTTTACTTTTGATGGCCGGTGCCTCGACATTCGCTTGCCCTCCGCAAGCCCGCTTACCGCCGAACAAAGCCTCATGAAATGCCTGGACACGCAGATGCGACTGCGTGCCCGGCGCACTGTCGCCGGCCGCGTCCGCGAGGAGCTTCAGGGCAACCATTACAACCAGTCTCAGGAACGCGTCGCCGCCGCGCTCAACCTCAGCGTCCGGACGCTTCGTCGGCAACTCGCCGACGAAGGCACGAGTTTTCGGCTGGTCGGCGAAGAAGTGCGCATGCGGCAGGCCGAGCAGTACCTCGCCGCCGGTCTGTCCGTGCAACAAGTGTCCAACCGAGTCGGGTACGGCGATCCGTCGAGCTTCATCAGGGCTTTCATCCGCCGAAACGGTGACTCGCCGCGGCGCTGGACGCGGTCGCATGAGGATCGGCACGTCGACGCATAGGCGCCGAGGCGAGGTAGGCCGCTCGAGCTCGGCGCTCGAACAGCACGACCCAGCAACCCGAGCGCCGTAGGAACAAGTGCGTCGGGATCTGCAACGCGACCACGGTGCCGATCGTGACCGCTATGTCCAGCACCGGCACCGTCGCGACTGCGAGAGTGTAGGAGAAGTAGATCCGCAGTCCGGCATCGACCAGGCCGAGAATCCCCCACATAGCAGTGATCTGGCGCCAGGCCCGCCGGAAGCGGGGGCGCTCCACCCACAGCCGGTCCATGGCGGGGGCCAGCTGCGGCATCAACGTGCGAGTGACCTCGAAGGAGATCGGCGTACCACGCCACACCGTGACAAGCACCCAGATGCCCAGCGGGGCGCTGACCAATGCGTTGCGCACGAGCAGGTCACGGGGGCTCCCCGCGAGGAGTGAGGCGATCAATGACAACACCATCGCGGCGAGGACCAACATGCCAAAGGCATCCGTCCGACGAGTGCGCGCCAGGCTGTATAGCGCGCTGCCGAGCGGCGGGACCATCCCTACGATGAGCGCGACCATGTCGCTCACGCCGCCGGCGCGCAGTCCGTAGAACAAGACCAGCGGGGCGGCGATGTCGATCAGGATTCCACGGCACCGCTTGATGATTGATTGCATGCCAACGACTATCGCGCAGATCGCTTGCGTCCCACATCGGTCGCACGTCTCGCGGCAGCGCGCCGAAAGGCGCGTCGCTACCTACTTTGGTATGACTCGGGATAACGACCTTCAGCGGCAATACTTCGGGCACACCGAAGTGCTAACGCCGCTGCCAATCTGAGCGGCTGCGTCGCCCGGACCCAACGTGCTGCCGGGCGTGCTACGGTCGATTTCCCGAGTACGCCTGGAGGTTCGGAAATGACGATGACACCGGGCGCAGCGCCCTGGAAACTCGACGAGATCAACCTGTCGGACCAGGAATTCTGGGCCCTACCGTGGTCGCGCAAGATCGAGGCAATGAAGCTCTTACGCAGCGAGGCACCGTTCGCGTTCTTTGAGGAGCCGGAGCCACTTCTCGGCACCGAAGCCGGGCCGGGCTACTACGCGATCACCCGCCACCAGGACATCATTGAGATGAGTCGACATACCGAGACCTACAGCTCTGGCCAAGGGGCGACTTCGATTCTTGACTTGCCCGTTGAGATGCTTGAGTTCTACGGCTCGATGATCAACATGGACGATCCGCGGCACGCGAAGATCCGCCGGATCGTCTCCCGCGCATTTACCCCTAAGATGCTTGGTCGGGTCTATGACGACATCGCCGAGGTCGTGGCCGAGCTCGTTGGCACAATTGCGGTCGAGCCGTCGGGAACGGTCAACATCGTCGAACGACTCTCGAGCCCGTTTCCGCTGACCATCATCATGCGGATGATGGGCATCCCCAAGGACAAATACGACGTATGCCTGCAGATGACCAACATCATCCTGTCTGGCGGCGACCCCGAGTTCATGCCACCCGACGCTGAGAACCCAATTGGCATCTTTCTCGAGGCGGGCGCCACGCTGGCAGGCATCATGCACGAACTCGCCGCCGAACGCCGCGGAACGCCTACCGACGATCTGACATCCGCACTCGTGAATGGCTCGGTCGACGGTGAGCAGCTGACCGACGACGAGCTCGCGTCGTTCTTCATCCTGTTAGTCGTCGCCGGCAACGACACGACGCGCACCGCAATCTCGCACGCGATTTTGGCCCTCACCAAGAATCCCGACCAGAAAAAGATCTGGATGGACGACGTCGACGGCATCACACCGACCGCTGTCGAGGAAATCGTGCGCTACGCCAGCCCGGTGCAATGGATGCGGCGCACGCTCACTCACGACGTTGAGTACCGCGGCCACGCCTTCAAGGAGGGCGACAAGGTCCTCATGTTCTACGGCGCCGCCAACCGCGACACCGAAGTCTTCGAAGACCCGGATACCTTCGACCTGCGCCGCAGCCCCAACCCGCACCTGGGATTCGGCGGCCCCGGCCCGCACTTCTGCCTCGGCTCAAGCCTCGCCAAACGTGAATTGGGCATCGTGTTTCAGGAGCTCTTCAGGCAATTGCCCGATCTTGAGGTCGAGGGGGAGCCCGAGATGCTCGTCTCGTCGTTCATCAACGGCATCAAACGGATGAACGTCCGGTTCACGCCAACTGCGTGAACGCCGCAGCGCCGCATTCATAGCGACGCTTCGTAGCCGCACTACCTATTTTGGGTGTGACCGCGGCCAACTATCTTTCCCACGCCGTCAACCCAAACCGGGCACCCGTCGTCTTAGCGGGTATATCGGTTGATGTTGGTAGCGGCGAAAGGAAGTGCCAGCGATGAGGCTCAGCATGAAGGGCGGTCGGCGGCCAGCGGAGTGGACCATCGGGCTCGTCGCAGCGACGGTGCTGTTGACGGCGTGCACTAGTGGCGGCGGCAGTTCGCAACGCGATACGCCCGCCAGCGGCGAATCGTCGACCGCCACAGCGACAACGAAGTCGACGCCGGAAACCTCTTCGACGCCGAACATCGCTGCCGGGGCAGGCACCTCGACGGAGGCACCCTCAAGCACGGCAACGGCACGGGCGCCAGGCTCCTCGGGCAACACCTCGACGGTGACCCCTGCGACCACTGCGGCAACGATGGCTAACCCATCACCAGCATGCGGATCGATGACGCCGCAGCAGGCGGCACAGACCGCCGCCGAGAAACTTCCCCGACCCTTCAGCGACCCCACCATGAGCTACGTGAAATGGGACCCGTCTACCGCCACGACGGACGGATACAACCCGTGCGCCACCCTCGGCTGGATCGTCATGCCAATCGAGGGCGGTACCGCGTCGTCGCCGTACGCCATCGCGCTGTTCCATATGGGTAAGTACATCGGCCGTGCGACCGCGAAGTCATACGGGTTCTTTCCGACTGTGACTCGGGTGGACGACGCCACGATCTCGGTGACGTACCACTGGCCACGGCAGAACGAGACAAACGCCGAGGCGAGCGGTACCAGCCTCGCTCAGTTCCACTTCGACACCGCCAGCGGCACCGTGAAGATGACGGGCAACGCACCGGCAAATTAACCTACTTTGGTCGGTATCGGAGCGGTGACCGCCTGACATACGTTGCTCTGGTGACACATCCGCATCGGTCGCAAGCGACGTATCGACTCCTCAGTCTCGGTGTCGTCATCGCAGTTGCCATACAGGTGGCCCTCACCGCTTTCGGCCAACTCAGCGCGACGCCAGCGATCTCGACGACCGCGCTGGTTCTGGATATCGTGGTCGGTGTCGCTGGATGCGCGGCCATGCCATTCGTCGTACGTCTGCTGCGGGTGCCGATGTATCTCGTCGCGGCCCTGTCTATGGTCGCACCCACCGGCACGCCACCCGCGGCCGTGACGGTAGTGATCGCCGGCCGCACACAGCCGTTTCGGGTCGCGCTAGGAATAACGGTCACGAGTTTCGTCGCACATTTACTGCGCTGGATCTGGTTTCCAATCACCGCACTGCCTTTCGGGTGGTGGGTCGTAATCGATTTCGCCGCGAATGCCGCGTTGCTCGGTTGGGGCGCCAACGGTCGCTGGCGCGCGGAGGTGCTGGCGTCGTACCGGGAGCGGGCGCACCGCGCCGAGACCGACGGCGCCCGCCGGGTAGCCGAAGCCCAGAGCCTCGAACGTTCGCGCATTACGCGCGAGATCCACGACGTACTCGGGCATCGGCTTTCGTTGGTCGCGACGTACGCCGGGGCGCTGGAGTTTCGCCCGGATGCCTCGCCTGAACAAGTTGCACAGGCGGCCGCCGTCGTACGCGCGGGCCTGCATCAGGCGCTCGAGGAACTGCGCGAAGTCATCCGAGTCGCCAACGACGAATCCTCATCGTGGCGACCGCAACCAACCCTCGCCGATATCGACCAACTCGTCGCCGAGGCACGCAACGCCGGTGATGACATCGCCTCCAGGATCACCGTCGCCACGGGAGCACCTACCGGATTGGGGCGTACGGCGTACCGCATCGTGCAGGAGGCGCTCACGAATGCCCGCAAGCACGCCTCCGGAGAACCGGTCGAGGTCGTCGTCGAGGGCGGCCCCGAGAGCGGTCTCGAGGTGACCGTGCGCAACCCGCTGCCGCCCCGCCCGGACACCACTCCCCCTGGCGTCGGACTCATCGGGCTGGCCGAACGGGTCGGACTCGCAGGGGGCACATTTCGTCACGGCATCGGCACGGACGGCAACTTCGAGTTACAGGCATCGCTACCCTGGCCTGGTGAACAGACCGTTGCGAATACTGATCGTTGACGACGACGCGCTGGTCCGCGCCGGCCTGAAGATGATGCTTGACGGCGCCGACGGCATCAGCGTGTCCGAGGCAAGCGACGGGGAGGAAGTGCCAGCGGCCGTGGACAAGAACGACCCGTCCGTCGTACTCATGGATATCCGGATGCCGCGGATGAACGGGATCGCCGCACTACGTCGGCTCCGCGAGCGGGACCGGTCGCCGAAGGTGATCATGCTGACCACGTTCGACACCGACGAGCACATCATGCAGGCGCTGCGTGCCGGCGCCGACGGCTTCCTCCTGAAGGACACGCCTCCGCGTGAGATCGTGGAGGCCATCGTCCGGGTCGCGCGTGGCGAGTCGATCCTCTCGCCCACCGTCACCCGCCGGCTGATGGACAAGGTCGCCGACGGCGCGTCGACGTACGAACGCGCATCAGAGGCCATCGCAAGCCTCAGTCCGCGCGAACGCGAAGTCGTCGTCGCGATCGGGCGCGGCCTCAGCAACGCGGAGATCGCGGCCGAGCTCTACCTCAGTATCGCCACGATCAAGGCACACGTCTCACACATTCTGACTCGGCTAACCCTCGACAACCGCACTCAGCTTGCTCTGCTCGCCCACGACGCCGAGCTGTTGTAGCTGCGAACTAATTCAGCACGCGCGCAAGCACGAGACCGGTAGGGATACTGACAAGAAGTACGACGACGACGAACCAGTAGCAATACCGGAGCAATTTCAGGCCGGCGGACCCGCGCGCCCCCAGCATGAAGTAGACAAGCGCGACGATGAGTGCGATCCCGCCGACATCAACGAGCCAGGGCATCTCAAGGACGGTCCCGATCAGGACGCCGGCGTTACCAAGATTGAACAAGACCAGCTCGGCGATAGTCACTGACCAGCGCGGCGGACGTTCGGCTAGCAGCGCCTGACCCGCGCCGAGGCAGAGCTGCGCGACACCCACCACGAGCACGAGGTAGGCGACCGCCCACGCGATGTGTCGGGTAGGTGCAGAGGCGGTGGCCGCCGACAGCAATCCGCCCGCGAGAACGCCCAGCACCCCGACTACGAGAATGGGAGATGCTGTCGATAGCTCGCGTCGGGTCACGCGACCCATTCTATGAGGATCGACCAGATCGCTTAGGTGAAGCAGATTGACTCACCATTGAGTCGATCTGTTACACCTAAGCGAACCGCACTACCGCGAACCGTCGTCGTACGCGCGGATAAGCGTTAGGTTGGGTGAGACCGCTCGTCCCCGTGCAAGCAATGAAGAGGAACGGCTCTATGAAGACACAGATGACCGACATGCTCGACATCGAGATTCCGCTGGCCGCGTTCAGCCACTGCCGCGACGTCGTCGCCGCCGTGACCAACGCCGGCGGAATCGGCGTACTCGGGGCCACCGCCTTTACGCCGGACCAGCTTGAGCTGGAGCTGCGATGGCTTGACGAGCACACCGGCGGCCGGCCGTACGGCGTGGACCTGCTCGCCCCGGCGAAGTTGTCGTTCACCGACGAGACCCCCGAACAGCTGCTCGCCATGGTGCCGGCACAGCACATCGCATTTATGCAGGACATGCTGCACAAGTACGGCGTACTGGACAGCGCTGACGACTACACGCTCAACCCGTCCACGCCGTCGGTCGCGCCGGACCAAGTCAGCGCCGCGCTCGAAGTCGCCTTCAAACACCCGATCAAGCTCATCGCCAACGCGCTGGGCGTACCGCCTCAGGAGATGATCGACCTAGGTAAAAAGAACGGCGTACCGGTTGCCGCGCTGGTCGGGAAGGTCCGGCATGCCGAGAAACAGCAAGAACGCGGCGTGGACCTGATCGTCGCGCAGGGTTATGAGGCAGGCGGTCACACCGGCGAAATCGCGACCATGGTGCTGACTCCCGAGGTCGTCGATGCCGTGAGCCCCACGCCCGTTCTAGCCGCCGGAGGTATCGCCACAGGACGCCAGTTCGCGGCGGCCTTGGCGCTCGGCGCGGCGGGCGCGTGGACCGGCTCGGTGTGGCTGACTACGGATGAGGCCGAGACCGATCCAGTGGTCAAGCAGAAGTTCCTCGATGCCGGTTCTTCGGACACCGAGCGTTCGCGCGCGCGAACCGGAAAGCCTGCGCGGCAATTGATCACGGCGTACCACGAGGCATGGGCCAGCAGCAACAATCCCGACCCGCTACCGATGCCCCTGCAGGGCGTGCTCGTCAACCAAGCGTGGGGCCGCATCGCTGCTGCGTCGACGAAGGGCGTACCCGGCGCGGCCGAACTCGACTCCTACTTCGTCGGGCAGGTCGTCGGTCTCATGCGGCAGGCGCAGCCAGCCCGCGAAGTCGTGCGCAACTTCATGGACGGCCTCGTCGAGGCGTACTCCGGCCTACAAGAGCAGCTTGAGGGCTAGCTCTACAGAACTCAGGTAGTACACGGAGCCGATGTTGGTTACGGTCGACGTACGCGACCCTTAGGAGCCCCATCTTGAAGATCGATCTGCTCGTCACGAACGCCAACATCCTCACCATGGACGACAACCAACCGACCGCCTCGAGTGTCGGCGTACTCGGTGGCCGGATCGTCGCGGTCGGACCGGACACCGAAGGGCTCGACGCGCGCCGTACGGTCGACCTCGGTGGAAAGACCCTGGTCCCTGGCTTTCACGACGCCCACAATCACATGGTCGGCTATGGGATGGCGCTCGACGAGATCGACCTGAGGGCGCCAGCGGTCAACTCCCTCGACGAGCTCTACGACGCGGTCGCAGCGCGCGCTGCCGACACCCCAGCAGGATCATGGATCGTCGGTTCCGGCTACGACCAGAACAAGCTAGGCGCGCAGCATCCGCACCGCGACGTGCTCGACCGGATCGCGCCGGACCATCTCGTCTGGCTGAAGCACACCTCCGGGCACATGTGCGTGGTAAACGGCAAGGTCCTCGACTCGGTCGACCTGGACTCGGTGCCGCCGGGCGGCGCTATTGTCCGCGACTCCTCCGGCGTACCGACCGGACTCCTGCAAGAACAAGCACAGGGTCTCGTCCGAACCCTGGTATTTCCCTATTCTCAAGCGACTCTGGTCGACACGATCTCTCGCGCATCTGCCGTCTATGCCACCCAAGGACTCGTCGGCCTCACCGAGGCCGGGATCGGCGGCGGATGGGTCGGCAACAGCACCGTCGAGTTTGCGGCGTACCAGGCGGCCCGGGACAGCGGCGCTTTGCTGCAACGTACGACGCTCATGATCGTCTCGGATTCGCTGCATCCGCTAGATCGCAATGTCGAGGACGGTCCGGCGTACGGCCTCGAGCTCGGGATCCGGACTGGTCTTGGCGACGACCGTCTGCGGATCGGCGCTATGAAGGTCTTCTCGGACGGTTCGCTCATCGGGCACACCGCCGCGATGTGCCACGACTTCAGCAACGACCCGGGGAATGTCGGCTTCCTACAGGACGAGGTCGACCACATGCGCTCGGTGATTACCGGTGCGCATCTCGCCGGTTGGCAGGTCGCGACCCACGCGATCGGCGACAAGGCGGTCGGCACCGTATTGGATATCTACGAAGAGGTGCTGTCCAAGTATCCCCGCGCCAACCACCGGCACCGGATCGAGCACACCGGCGTCTGCCCACCGGCCGACGTCGAGCGGATCGCCCGCCTGGGCGTGATTCCAGTGCCACAGGGGCGCTTCATCGAGGAACTCGGCGACGGGATGGCAGATGCGCTCGGTCCCGAACGCACCGAGTGGTGCTACCGGTTCAAGGGATTCCTCGACGCTGGAATCACCGTGCCGGGTAGCTCGGACCGCCCCGTCGTACAGGGCGCTCCCCTGCTCGGAATGCAGTCGATGGTCACTCGGCGTACTCGCTCGGGAGCTGTATTCGGTGCGGCAGAGCGGGTTTCAGCCCTCGAGGCTCTGCGGTGCTACACGATGGGATCGGCGTACGCCTCGTTCCGGGAGGACTCGACGGGCAGCATCACACCGGGCAAGCTCGCCGACTTCGTCGTACTGGCAGAGGACCCGACCGCGATCGATCCCGAAGGCATCGGGTCGATCGACGTACTCGCCACTGTCATCGGCGGCGACACCGTATACGGCAGCCTCTAGCTCACCGCGTTGAGTGACGCCCGGAACTGATCGACCATCCACGCCATCTCGTCGTCGGTCATCACGAACGGCGGCGACACCTGCAGCGCGCTCCCGTCACCGATCTTGCGGGTAATGACGCCGCGCTCAAGGAGATCTGCTTCCATGCGCGCGCCGAGCTGCGGGGAGGACACCACCACCCCACCGATAAGCCCTACGCCAGAACGGATCTGTACGACGTCCGGGTGATCGTCAAGGCTGTTGAGCGCTTCAGCGAGTGGCTTCTCGAGATCGGTGACGCGCTGCAGCAGCCCGTCGTTTTCGAGAATGTCGAGGTTAGCCATCGCCGCCGCGCAGCAGCTCGCATGGCCCGAATAGGTCATCCCGTGCTTGAAGGGAATCTCACTGCCGTCATCCCAGAACGGCGCGCCGACCTTGGGCGAGATGACGACACCACCTAGAGGCAGGTAGCCAGAGGTGACGCCCTTGGCGAAGGTGATCATGTCGGGGTCGAGGTTAAAGCGTTCGGAGGCAAACCACGTGCCGGTGCGACCGAAACCGGTGATGACCTCGTCGGCGACGAAGAGAATGTCGTGCTGGCGACACAACTCGCGCACCTTGGTCAGATACTCCTGACCCGGGAAGATCGCACCGCCGGCGCCGATGATGGGCTCGCAGAAGAACGCCGCAATGAGCTCGGGACCTGTGTTCGCGAAGACCTTCTCTACGTCGGACCAGTCGGTTGCCGACGCTCTGATGATGTCCGGATCGAGGTCGCCGTACCCGGCCCGGTTGCCTTCCATCCAACCGAGCGCGGTGCCGAATCCGTGCAGCCCGTGGTAGGCGTTTTCACGTGAGACGATGACTCGCTTTTCGGGGCGGCCGGTCGCGGTGAAGTAGCGACGCGCGAGCTTGGCGGCCGTGTCAATCGCGTCGCTGCCACCGGACACCAGGAAGACCGATGCGTCCGGGCCCATCGGCGCCAGCCCGACGATCCGCTCGCAGACGTCTTTCGCCATCGGGTTGGCGAAGGCGCCGAAGGTGTGGAACGTTTCGAGCTCATCCATCTGTTTGCTCACCGCTTCGGTGACTGCCCGCTGCCCGTGCCCGATGTTGGCATACCAGAGCCCTGCCGTCGCGTCGAACAGTTTCGTGCCGTTGTCGGTCCATACATGCGATCCCTCGCCCCGGACAAGGACTATCTCGGAATTCTTCACGGTGGACATCAGTGCCTGCGGGTGCCAAAACTTCGTCGTCATGCATCTCACTCTTGCACGACGCGCAGTACCGCGGCAGCAATGGTCTCTCCGACCCACTTTTCGAAGGCGTCAAGCGTGTAGGTCGCGCGTTCGACAAGCAGTTCATACATGTCCGGGCTGGCAATAGCCCAGGCGGAATCGACGGCGACCGGCCGGGCAACGCGAAGGTCACGATCGGAGACCGATTGAAGGAGGATGTCGAACGTGCCGCGACGCAGCATCTGCAGCTGTTGCCAGTCCGCGGCGATCTCGGGGTCCACGGCGGCCGCATCCCGGTAGAGCCGCCACGCTGGACCGCTGCGTTCGGCGACCGCTCGGAACAGGTGAGCGATCTGACTGACGACTTCGCGCGGGTGGCCAGGGCTTATGGCGCCGGAGAAATCGACTCGCTCCGTCCCCGGCGCTATCGCGGACTCCAGATACGCGCGAAACAGCGCTGACTTGCTGCCCCAGCTGGAGTAGATCGATTGCACGGTGACACCCGCGCGTGCGGCGATCCGCGCGACGGTTGCGGCGACGTACCCGACCTCGGTGAATTCCTCTTCAGCAGCAGCGAGGACACGAGCACGGGTCCGCTGACGCACGACCGCGCCCACCTTTTTTTGTCTGCTCACTGCCATAGACACCACGGTACCCGATGAGTTAGAGTGTCATTCTAAAGCACCACGCGGGGGGACGAGGGCACCAAATGTCACGGGAGTTGGATCGACCGTGGCATCGGCCGGGCGCAGTGGGATATGCGCTCGGCCGGGTGCGAGGAATCGTGCGACCATCGGTGAAGGTGTCGCAGGCACCCACAGAAACGTTCGTAAAAGACACGAGCGTCGAGGTGCCCATGCGCGACGGGGTCATACTGCGCGTCAACCTCTATCGCCCCGCAGGTCGCGGGCCATTCCCGGTGATCCTGTGCGCCCATCCCTACGGTAAAGACGCCCTACCGAAGCGTCGCGGTCGCCGGTGGGCATTCAGTGCGCAATATCGAATCATGCGTCAGCCATCAGAGGTAGCGTTCTCGGATCAGACGGGCTGGGAGGCCCCCGACCCCGCGTGGTGGACGGCCCGTGGGTACGCCGTCGTAAACGCCGACCTTCGAGGCGCCGGCGTCTCTGACGGCGTCGGTTCAACTATGTCGGACGACGAGGGCGAGGACGTGTACAGCCTGATCGAGTGGGCCGGTACCCAGTCGTGGTCAACCGGCTCTGTCGGAATGCTCGGCGTCTCGTATCTCGCAATATCGCAGTACAAGGCGGCGGCGCTGCGTCCGCCACATCTGCGTGCCATCTGCCCGTGGGAGGGCCTCACCGACGCTTACCGCGACCTATTCTCACCGGGCGGAATCAGCGAGCGCGGGTTCTCATCGATCTGGCTGGCGGGCCTCAAGCGCAAGACCCGCAACGCGGTCGATCTTCGCGCCGAGCGCAACGCTCGCCCATTGCGCGATGAGTGGTGGCGCTCGCTCGCCCCGCGACTGAGCGAAATCCAGGTACCGATGCTGGTGTGCACGAGCTTCTCCGATGGCAACCTGCACACCGTCGGCTCGTTTCGCGCCTTCGAACAGGCCGGCTCGTCTGACCGCTTCGCGTACACCCATCGGGCGGGCAAATGGCAGACTTTTTACAGTAACGATGCGAAGGCGGTGCAACTCGCCTTCTTCGATCGCTATCTACGGGATCTTGACGTCCCACCACCGCCACGCGTGCGGCTTGAGGTTCGTGCGAGCAGAGACGAGATCGTCGAGGTGCGCAGCGAACACGAGTGGCCGCTGGCCCGGACCCACTGGCGTTCGCTCTATCTTGGGGACGGCGGAACGCTGAGTGACACTCCATCCGACCGTGCTGGCGAGATCAGCTTCGCTACCCGCAAGGACGCGGCGGCCTTCACCTTCATTGTGCCCAGGGATATCGAACTCACCGGACCGATGAACCTCCTGCTCTGGGTATCAGTCGTCGGCGCCGACGACGCGAGCTTGTTTGTCGGGGCCGAAAAATGGGACCACAACACATGGGTGCCTTTCGAGGGGTCCTACGGTTACGGCCGGGACCGCATCGCGCTCGGCTGGCAGAAGCTGTCACTCCGCGAACTCGATCCCGCGTCCTCCAAGCCACATCGTCCCGAGCATTTGTTCACGACGCCTCAACTCCTGCGGCCCGGCGAGATCGTCCCGTGTCAGATTCCGCTAGGACCGTCTTCGACACTGTTACGCACTGGAGAGTCCCTCCGGCTTCTCGTTGCCGGGCGCACGATCGCACCGCGTAACCCACTCACCGGGCATTTCCCGGCGCATTACGCGCCGAGCGCCCGGTGTCGCGTCACGCTCCACTGGTCGCCGGCGATGCCCGCCGCGCTCGAGGTGCCAGAGATTCCACCGGGCTGACGCCGCCTCTCGGACGGCATCCCAGGCCGACCTCGGGGACTTTGTGACGGATCGCCGCGGACTTTGTGACGGACCGCGGCGGACTTTGTGACGGATCGCGGGTGATTATGTGACGGATCGCGAGGTGGTGGCGAACTGAGTGCGGTAGAGCTCGGCGTACCGGCCCTCGGCACCGATGAGTTCCTCGTGCGTGCCACGTTCTGCGATCCGGCCGTCCTCGACGACAAGGATCTGGTCGGCGGCCCGAATTGTAGATAGCCGGTGCGCGATCACGATCGCCGTGCGGTCGGCCAGTACGTCGTCCAACGCGGCCTGCACGGCGGCCTCCGACGTACTGTCCAGGTGCGCCGTCGCCTCGTCGAGAATCACCACTCGCTGCTGGGCGAGCAGCAGCCGAGCGATTGTCAGGCGCTGACGCTCGCCGCCGGAGAGGCGATAGCCGCGGTCGCCGACCACCGTGGCCAGCCCGTCGGGCAGTTCCTCGATGACCCGGTCGAGGCGAGCTCGGCGCAGCGACTCCCACAGCATGTCGTCGGTCGCCTTGGGCTGTGCGATCAGCAAGTTGGCGCGGACGGTGTCGTGGAAGAGGTGTCCATCCTGGGTGACCATGCCGACGGTACGACGTATCGATTCGGACTTAAGGTCTCGTACGTCGATCCCCGACAGCTTGATCGAGCCGTCGTCAACGTCGTACAGCCGCGGCAGCAGTTGCGCGATAGTCGACTTGCCGGCACCCGACGTACCGACCAGCGCGATCACCTGCCCGGGAAGCGCCTCGAACGAAATGCCGTGCAAAACCTCGACACCGCCGCGATGATCGAGGGTCGCCACCTCCTCCAGCGACGCGAGCGATACTCGATCCGCTGCGGGATAGGCAAAGTGCACGTCGTTCACCTGGACTGACACTGGACCGCCGGGCATCTCGCGGGCATCCGGCTTGTCCTTGATCAGAGGTTCAAGGTCGAGTACTTCGAAGACCCGCTCAAAGCTGACGAGCGCGCCCATAACGTCGACCCGGGCGTTGGCGAGTGCCGTGAGCGGCGCGTAGAGGCGCGTGAGTAGAAGCGCGAGTGTGACGACGGCGCCTGGCGCAAGGCCGCCGGTCAGCGCGAGGTAGCCGCCCAGTCCGTACACCAACGCGAGCGCCAAGGCAGATACCAACGTCAGCGCCGTCATGAAGACCGACTGCAGCATCGCCGACCGTACGCCGACATCGCGCACCCGGTCGGCCCGCTGCGCGAACCACGTCGATTCCTGACTGGGTTCGCCGTACAACTTGACGAGGGTTGCTCCGGAGGCCGAGAAGCGCTCAGTCATCTGGGTGCCCATCGACGCGTTGTAGTCGGCCGCTTCGCGTTGCAGGCTGGCTAGTTTCGCGCCGATTCGTTTGGCCGGTACGACGAAGATCGGCAGCAGCACGATCGCGATGACCGTGACCAGCCAGGACGTGGCGAGCATGACAATCAACGCGAGGACCAGGGTGACGAAGTTGCTGACGACGCCGGACAATGTGCTGCTGAAGGCGCGCTGGGCGCCGATGACGTCGTTGTTGAGCCGGCTGACCAACGCCCCAGTGCGAGTGCGAGTGAAGAATGCGATCGGCATCCGCTGCACATGGTCGAACACCGCCGTACGCAGCCGGAAGATGAGCCCCTCCCCGATTGTCGAGGACAGCCAGCGGGTCACGATTCCGGTCGCGGCCTCGACTAACGCGATGACGGCGATGAGCACGGCGAGGCCGATGACGACGCCGACCTTCTCGCGCCCAGCAATCGCGTCAATCACTTTGCCGGCCAAGATCGGGGTTGCGACGGTCAGTACAGCCATCACAATGCTCAAGAGCACGAAGCCCAGCAAGCGCTTGCGAAGCGGGCGGGAGAACTCCACGATTCGTCGCAGAATTCCCCTGGAAATCGTGCGCTTGGAACTGTCCGCGGTCATCGCTGAATGCAGCGACATCCACGCGGTGGTTTCCATACTCATCTGACTGGTCCGATCCTTAAGTGTTCTGGGCGCGACGGGTGCCGCCGGGAACCGATTAATGACGGTACGGCTTAAAGCCCACTTCATGCCAAGAGAATTCGGAAGCTGTGACGGACGAGCAGACATTCGTGACGGACGAGCGGACATTCGTGACGGACGAGCGGACATTCGTGACGGACGAGCAGACATTCGTGACGGACGAGCGGACATTGGTGACGGATCAGCGGACATTCGTGACGGATCGCGGGTGAGCAGCGGATCACATCCGAGGCGTTTTACTTGCCCGTAACAGCAATGGCCGCTTCCGGAAACGTCCGAAATACAGACTCCTCTTCGAATCACGCATAGGCGTATGAATCGAGGAGGACCGCAGATGGAGCTGACCGCAGGTCACATATGGGTAATGGTGGCGTCGGCGTTCGTGCTGCTCATGACGCCAGGGGTGGCATTCTTCTACGGCGGAATGACCCGAGCGAAATCCACCCTCAACATGATGATGATGAGTTTCGTGGCGATCGGCATCGTGGGCGTCGTTTGGGTTCTCTGGGGCTACTCAATGAGCACCGGCGACGGTGTGGTGCAGCTGTTCGGCAACCCTGGCAACTCGTTCGGGATGAGCAACATCATCGGCACAGATAGCCTGATCACTGCTGGTTACGGCGCGACGTTCGCGATCATCACGGTGGCGCTGATCAGCGGGGCCATCGCGGACCGCGCGAAATTCTCCGCGTGGTGCGTCTTCGTGCCGATCTGGGTCACGGTCGTCTACTGCCCGTTGGCCTTCATGGTCTGGGGCGGCGGCCTGCTCGGACCCGATGGCGCGATCGGCAAGGCGGTCGGGACCGCGATCGACTTTGCCGGAGGCACCGTCGTACATATCAACGCCGGAATTGCGGGCTTGATCCTCGCACTCATCATCGGCAAACGCCGCGGATTCGGCACCGATCCGAACCATCGCCCGCACAACGTGCCCTATGCGATGCTCGGCGCGGCGTTGCTGTGGTTCGGATGGTTCGGCTTCAACGGCGGTGCTGCCAGCAGCGCGGAGCAGGGTGGCCTGATCTGGATCAACACGATGGTCGCCCCCGCTGCCGCGATGCTCGCCTGGATCATCGTCGAGCGCATCCGTGACGGACGACCGACCTCCCTCGGTGCGGCCTCCGGGGTCGTGGCCGGCCTGGTCGCCATTACTCCTGCCTGCGCGAACGTTAGCCCGCTCGGGGCCATCGCGATCGGCATTCTGTCCGGAATTGGTTCCTGCATCGCTATTGGCTGGAAGTTCAAGCTTGGGTACGACGACTCACTCGACGTCGTCGGCGTACACCTCGTCTCGGGTGTGATCGGCACCCTGGCAATCGGCTTCTTCGCCCTGCAAGAGAAAGGCGCCGGTGGCGGCCTCTTCTACGGCGGCGGGTTCGCGCAGTTGTGGAGCCAGTTCGTGGCGTGTGTCTTCTCGATCGTCTTCAGCGGCGTACTGACCTTCATCATCGGCTACGCGATCCACAAGACCATCGGATTCCGGGTATCGGTCGAGGACGAGGAGCGCGGAGTGGACCTGTCCGAGCACGCCGAGACGGCGTACGTCTTCACCGGCGTCAACACCGGCGGCCGGTTCGACAGTCACCACTCGTTGACTCACAAACCAGCGCAGGTCAAAGAGTCGGCGTCCGTCTAGTCCTCTGGACGGCCGAACGGTCGGTGCGTGCGGGCTGTGGTGGGCCGCATGCACCGGCCGTCTTTGCATGGGTGACCGATCAGGAGAGGTGATGCACCTCTTGCAGACCGTAGACCGGCGTCGGAATCCCTTCGAGCCGCGCCTTGAGCTGTAGCGCAAGGTAAAGCGAGTAGTAGCGCGACTGATGGAGGTTGCCGCCATGAAACCACAGCGCCTCTTGCTGAGTCGGCTTCCACATATTGCGCTGCTCGCCCTCCCACGGACCCGGGTCCTTGATCGTGTCCGAGCCGAGGCCCCAAACCTTGCCGACCTTGTCGGCGACCTCCTGCGAGATAAGCTCCGCGGCGAGCCCGTTCATTGACTGATAGCCGGTCGCGTAGACGACAAGGTCCGCCGGAAGCTCGCGACCGTCGGACAGTACGACGGAATGCTCGGTCAGCCGGTCAACCGCGACGTTGCTGACGAGCTTGATATCACCGTTCGCGACGAGCTCCCCGGCGCCGACGTCGATGTAGTAGCCCGAACCGCGCCGCAGGTACTTCATGAACAGCCCCGATCCGTCTTCACCGAAGTCGAGCATGAACCCGGCCTTCTCAAGTCGGTCGTAGTAGTCACGGTCGCGTTCGCGGATCGCGTCGTACACCGGGATCTGCGACTGATGCATGATCCGGTACGGCAGCGAGGCGAAGATCGTGTCCGCCTTGTGTGTATCGACGCCCGCGGCAACGGCCCGTTCGGAGTAGAGGTCACCGAGCGCGAGGTCCATTAGCGAGTCCGAACGCACGATATGCGTCGAGGACCGCTGGACCATGGTGACGTCGGCATCGTGTTCCCACAATGCCGCACATACGTCGTGCGCCGAGTTGTTGGAGCCGATGACCACGGCCTTCTTGCCCTCGTAACCGTCCGGTCCTGGATGCTGCGACGAATGGTGCTGATCGCCTTTAAACTCATCCATGCCTGGGAATTTGGGGATGTTGGGCTTCCCAGAGACACCGAGCGCAAGCACCAGCTGCTTAGGCCGCAATGTGATGGTCTTGCCCTCGCGTACGACGTTGACGACCCACTCGCCGGCAGCCTCGTCGTACCGGGCATCTGTGCAGGTGGTGCCGCCCCAGTAGTTGAGCTCCATAACCTTCGTGTACATCTCCAGCCAGTCACCGATCTTGTCTTTCGGCGAGAAGATCGGCCAGTTCTCGGGAAACTTGAGGTAGGGAAGGTGGTCGTACCAGACCGGGTCATGCAGAGACAGCGACTTGTAGCGCCGGCGCCAGGAGTCTCCGGCACGCGCGTTGCGCTCGACGATGATGGTCGGTACGCCGAGCTGCCGCATCCGCGCGCCGAGCCCGATCCCGCCTTGCCCACCACCGACGATGACGCAGTACGGCTGCACGCTGTGGCCAAGTTGCGCAGCCTCTTGCTCACGTTTCTCCAGCCACGTCGTACGTTGCTTGTCCGCGCCGTGCTCTGCGCCTTTGATCCGCCGGTCAAATGCGGGCTCCTCGAATCCCTTGAGCTCGTCGAGGGTGGTCAACAAGGTGAAACAAGCGCCGTCCTGTAGCCGAACATGGCCGCTCCCCCGGCCAACGGCGGTATCGAAGGTGATCCAGCCTTCGACTACGCCGTCGGCCTCGGTCGCCGGTTCGCGCTGGCCGAAGTTACTCGGCGTGATGTGCGCGAGCTGCGCGTCAAGCATGTCCTTGATCTCGGCGGGGCCTTCCATGGTTTTGATGTTCCAGGTGAATGACACAAGGTCCCGCCAATAGCTCTCGGAGAGAAACAGCGCCGAGGCCCCGGCCGCGTCACCGGCGCTCAACCTGTCCTCGAACTTTCGCAGCCACGCGGACACTTGGTCGCTGGCCGTCGTACCGGATTCGGTGTGCTCTGCAGTCTGGGTCATGACCCCTCCAAGCGATGCTGTCGCCTAGCCCGGTCCAGTAGCGCCCGCCCCGAGTGGGTGAGGTAATCCCCGAGCCCTTATGAGCCGATCCAATCCGACGCCACCAAGATGGTCAATAGGCTGCCAAGCCCGTCTAAACGCGGGCGGACGTCGGCACCGAGTACGCGCCGGCGTCGATGTCCTCGATGAGGGTCGGTCCGGTCGGTGTCCAGCCAAGAAGCTGCTGGGTCGCAAGGCTAGTCGCGGGCGCGTCCATCGAGAAGAATCCTCCGATCCACCCGAAGTGATCCTGTGCGCTATCGAGCGGGATCGATCGGACCGGCAGGTCGCACACACGACCTATCGCCTCGGCAATATCGCGAGTTCGGACACCGGTCTCGGCCACAACATGCAGAATCGCGCCAGCGGGGGCCTTCTCGAGTCCGAGCGAGACGAGTCGGGCCGCATCCGACCGATGTACGGCCGGCCATCGGTTGGTCCCCTCACCGGGATATGCCGAGACACCCCGCTCGCGGGCGACCGCGGCTATGGCGGCGATGAACCCGTGGTCACCCATGCCATGCACGGTTGGCGCAAACCGCAGACTCACGGTGCGTACGCCGCGATCGGCGTATTCGAGGGCGAGATTTTCGCTGCCGCCGCGCGGTGACTCTGGACCGTGGTACGGCGAGAGGTCACTCTCGGTCGCCGGCCCGCTCTGGTTGAGTCCGGCCACGCCCGAGGCGAGCAGAAACGGACGATCTGTGCCCACCAGCGCATCGCCGATGGTCTGGACGGCCGCGCGTTCGGCGGCGTTCGAGATGGCCGGGTTGGAAAAGTCGTGTTTGTTGGCGAGATGAAGTACGGCGTCGGCGCCCTCGGCGCCGGCGCGGATGCTGTCAAGGTCGTCGAGGTCACCTCGACGTACGGTGACGCCTTTCGCCTCGAGCGCCGCGGCGGACGCATCGGACCTGGCGAGGCCGGCGACCTGATGTCCCGCGGCGAGTAGTTCATCGACGGCGGCGGCGCCGATCCATCCGGAGGCTCCGGTAACAAAAACAAGCATGAGGGTGATCTCCTTTACCGACCATCAGTCGGTCGAGTCGTGATGTCTGAGACTGACGTCAGTCACAGACATCACGGTACACCGCCACGGCAGTCACTGTCATCACCTAGAATCGTGAATATGGCGAGATGGGAACCGGGCACTCCAGAGCGCCTGCAGACGGCGGCGCTCGAGCTATTCGCCGCGCAGGGTTTCGAACAGACGACGGCCGCACAGATCGCGCGGTCTGTCGGCCTCACCGAGCGCACGTTCTTCCGCCATTTCAGCGACAAACGCGAAGCGCTGTTCTACGGACAGGACCTGTTCGCCCAGGCGTTCCTCGATGGAGTCGCCGAAGCGCCACCGGACGCGGCCCCGCTCGACATCGTCGCCGCAGCCCTTCGGTCGGCGGCAACATTGTTTCCGGACGAGCGCCGTACTCGCTCGCGCATACGGCAGTCCGTGATCGAGCAGAACCCCGCGCTCCAGGAACGCGAACGGCACAAGATGTCGGGAATCGCCACGACGATCGCCGACGCCTTGCGCGCACGCGCCATCACCGATCCCGCGGCGACGCTTGCGGCCGAATCGGGCGCGACAGTGTTCGGAATAGCGTTCACCCAGTGGCTCGTCGAGGGCGAGAAACGGTCTCTCGCCGACATCACGGCGGACGTGCTTCGCGAGCTACGTAACCTGAGCGGCGTGCCGACTACGTCGCCAAGCGTCTCGTAGCACGGCGGCTAGCCGAACTGGAACGAACGCTTGGACAGGCCGTACCAGTAGCCCTCGATGGTGCTGTGCGCGCCGAGCTTCAGCTCGGAGGCGGCGCCGAGGCTCACGAATAGCGGCGCGAAATGCTCGGTCCGAGGGTGCGCGAGTTGCGCGGCCGGCGCGACATCCAGGAAGTTGAGCGCAGAGTCGACGTCCATCCGCTCCACCACCTCGTCCGCCCAGTGGTCGAATTCCTTGGTCCAGCCCTCGGCCCAACCGGTGGTGTCGCCGAACCGTGCGCGCTGCAAATTGTGCGTCGTAAAGCCCGACCCGATGATCAATACGCCCTCATCGCGTAGCGGCGCGAGCTTGCGGCCGACCTCGAATAGCTCCTGTGGGTCGAGAGACGGCATGGAGATCTGAAGGACAGGCACATCGGCGTTCGGGAACATCTCGACGAGCGGCACATACGCGCCGTGGTCGAGGCCTCGCGCGGGATCCTGGTGCACGGGGTTACCCGGTCGGCTCAACAACTTCGACACCTGGGAGGCGAGTGCCGGCGCGCCGGGAGCGGGGTACTTCACGTCGTAATAATGCTGAGGAAAGCCCCAGAAGTCATAGGTCAGGGGCACCGTCTCGGTGGCGCCGACGGTCAGCGGCGCGGACTCCCAGTGCGCCGAAACGATCAGGATCGCGCTTGGACGGGCGATGTCGGCACTCCAACCGGCAAGCTGCTTGGTCCAAACCTCGTCATCGGCGAGGGGCGGCGCACCGTGAGACAGATAGAGGATGGGAGGCAGGGACTCGCTACTGGTCATGACTCGACGATACGCTCCTTTTAGTTGATTGTTCAAATATTTAGAATTGGCTCCTTGTCTCGCGATTCTCTTCCTTGACGCGGCACAAAAGCGCGACAGCGCGGAGTTTGCCGCGACAAGGTCCGCGAGATCGACGGGGCCCGAGCCTGCGACAAGAAGGGCCGCGGCGGGTGTGGTGTCGCACGAGAGTCGGCGGCCGGCGAGCCGATACCGGGGCTACTTTGCCTAGCCGGAGATGCCCATCGCGGCGGCAAAGGCGGTGAGCTCGCGGCGTACGTCGCTACCTGATGGCTGATAGGCGAGTTCGGTCACGCCGCGCTCGGCCAGCCGACCCACTCGCTTGCGCACCTCGTCCGGCGTACCGGTCATCGTCAGCTTCGGTGTCCGGTACTCGCTCTTGCTGATGACCGACTCGTCGAGCGCGTTGGTGCGCATCATGTGGCCGTCGTGGATGGCGAGGTGACGCTCCGGCTGTGGCACCTGCTCGGCGGCGCGACGCCATTCGGCGCCGCCGGGCAGCTGGTCAACGGCCTCGCCGCCATGCTCATACGCGTAGTGATAATTGACCATCAGTCCCCCGCCGTAGGCATCGACGGCGCGCGCGGAGTCTGCGGACTCGCCCTCGTCCAGAACGGTGCCGTTGGCGAGCATGGCGCGCCAGGTCAACGACTCCGGCACCGGCGCGGTCGGCTTGCCGAACACGCCATCCCCAAGCTCCGCGGCGATCGCGAGACCCTTCGCGCCTTCCCCGGCAATGAGGATCGGTACGTCGATCGGGCGGACCGGGGCCGACTGCTCGTCGTGCAGCATCCGGATGGTTTTGCCTTCCCACTGCGCATCGTCGCCGCGCAGCAACGCGCGCAGCACCCGGACGTAGTCGGCGACCTCGGCCCATTTCATGCTGCGCTGACCGAAGACCATCCGGCCGGTGAAGCCGGTGCCGACCGCGACGACGGTGCGACCCGGCGCGTAGGCCTCCAGGCCGGCGATCGCGGCTGCGTTGGTCATCGGGTGCCGCATGCTGGGCACCAGTACGCCGGGGCCGAGTTCGATCGTGCTGGTCCGGTGCGCCGCCAGCCCGAGAATCATCCACACATCTGGATAAAGACCAGGCGAGTCGTAGCACCAGGCACGCTTGTAGCCGAGTTGCTCGGCCAGCGCGACGTGGTCGGGAGTCTCAAGGGACGTGGCGAAGGCGCAGGAAATATCCATTGAGACTCCAGGGTTTTAGGGAAGGCCAGCGTGCGGTACGTCGACTGTAACGACCTCGATCGCACCGCTCGTCGCTTGGGAGGCGACCGCCTCGCGGGAGTCCGGGGCAGTCACGATAAATAGATCGCGCCCCTCCAGACCGCCGAGCATGCAGGCAAAAGTCTTCTCGTTGGTCTCGACGCGATCGGTGATCTCGCCTCCTTCGATGACGCGCACACAGTGCGCCTCGCCCGGGTTGGCCACCCAGATCCCGCCGTCGGCATCGAGGCAAATACCGTCCGGCGCGACATTGTCTGACGCCAAGTCGGCCCAGACGCGCCGATTCGAAAGATCGCCATCGGTAGATACGTCGTACGCCGTCAGCCTTCGTCCATACGTTTCCGCGACGATCAGCGCGCTCCCGTCAGGCGTGATCACCGCGCCGTTGGGAAATTTCAGGCCGTCCGTCGCCACCGACACGCTGCCGTCGGGATCGACCCTGGCCATCACCGTGCCGGGCACGCCCGGCTCACCGAACAGGGCCTCGCGCCCGTACTGCTCCTTGAGAGCGTCGAGGTTGCAGCCGAAGTTTCCGACGTACGCCCGGCCCTGGTCGTCGACAACCATGTCGTTGCCGTGCGACGGGAAAACGTCCGTCAGGTCGGCGTACGGCGCGAGGACCGAGCCGTCCCAGGTGACGAGCTTGCGGTCCTTGCGCGCGACGATGAGTAGTCGTCCGTCCGGCAGCCAGCCAAGACCCGCGGGCTGACCCGGGACTTCGACAATTCGTTCGTCCACGCCATCGAGGTCGATCGCGTGGACGGCACCGTCGTAGAAGTCGCTGTACCAAAGCCGATCGTCGTACCACCGTGGGCACTCGCCAAAGTGCAGGCCTTTACGCAGGACACGAGTAGTCGCGGTCAAGGTGTCACCAATCTGTAGTTATGCCGGGGGTTGTCATGCGCGGGCGAAACGGGCCTCGCTGCGCGCCTTGGCCTTGGCGCGCTCTTCCTCGCGGTCCTTGGGCTGGGTCGTCGCGACCAGCGAGTCAAGCAATCGCTGGGTGGCGGCCGCGATTTCAGCGACCGCCACGTCGTACGCCGCCGCGTTGGCCTGCGACGGCTTGGCCGATCCGCCGATCTTGCGAACGTATTGAAGCGCGGCCGACTGGACCTCGTCTTTGGTCGCCGGTGGCTCAAAATTGTGGAGAGTACGAATATTGCGGCACATGCCATCGACACTAAGCCCACGGATAGCAATCCCGCCACCATCGGCGGCCAACTCGACCGGCCTGCAACCGGACAGCCGTTATCCGCCGCCTGGTCAAATGGGCACATCCGCGGGGCGTTCGGGATCGACCTACCCGAGGGGCTGGCGAACGCCGTATTTGATGGTCCCACCAGCCATGTTCTCATCGAACAGAGCGAGCATGCCGTCTGAGATTGCGTCAGGCTCCCGCACAACGGGCAGGCCGCCTCAGCGCTCGCTGTCCAGGTTGGACATCAACGCCTCCGGATACCGGGTTCCCGCAACGGCATCAGCGGGTACGGCGGAGTCGATCTCCGCCAACTCCTGCGCGCTCAGCGTGACGGCTACCGCCTTGATCGCCGGCTGCACTCGTGACACCTGCTTCATACCGACCAGCGGCAGGACGTCGTTGCCCTGGGCGGCGACCCACGCGATCGCGAGTTGGGCCACACTGATCCCGCGCCGAGCAGCGATCGGGTGGAGGCGAGCGATCAGATCGAGGTTGTGGTCCAGGTTCTCCCCCTGGAAGCGCGGCCACGCTGCGTGGAGATCATCTGCCCCGGATTGCTGCTTGGACGAGCCGATGAGCCCGCGGGAGAGCACGCCGTACGCCGTGACGCCGATTCCGAGCTCACGACACGTGTCGAGAATGTCGTGCTCGATGTCGCGACTGAGCAAGGAGTATTCGATCTGCAGGTCGCTGATCGGATGTACCGCTGCCGCGCGTCGGATCGTCTCTGATCCGACCTCCGACAGGCCGATGTGGCGGACATACCCCCGCTGGACTTGCGCGGCGATCGCACCGACGGTCTCCTCGATCGGCACGTCCGGATCGAGTCGCCCAGGCCGGTAGATGTCGACATGATCTACACCGAGCCTGGTGAGTGTGTAGCCGAGCGAGTTCGCCACGGCCGCCGGTCGTCCGTCGAATCCAGTGAAACCACCCCCGGGTTCGCGCATCCCACCGAACTTGACGCTGAGCACGTACTCGTCGCGGGCACGATCCCGAAGGGCGCGCCCGAGCAGCATCTCGTTGTGTCCAAAGCCGTAGAAGTCGCCGGTGTCGATGAGTGTGACGCCAGAGTCCAGTGCAGCGTGCACGGTGCGGATGCTCTCGTCGTCGTCCGGCGTTCCGTACGCGCCCGACATGCCCATCGCTCCAAGGCCGACTGCAGCCACCGTGGGTCCGGTCCTACCGAGTTTCTTCGTTGTGATTGTCATGCCTCCACCGTGGTCCATCCGGGACGGCTCTGCTAGGCACGAACGCTCCGAGGGACTGGCAGTCCCTGGCTGATTCGCCTTTCGTGCGGCATCGTGGAGGACATGGATCGAATTGCCCTTGCCGACCTGTTGCGCAGCCGCCGCGAACGCCTCGGTCCGGCCGACGTCGGGCTGCCGCCGGGTCTCCGGCGTCGTACGCCGGGGCTCAGGCGCGACGAGGTGGCGGCGCTCGCCTCGATCTCTACCGACTACTACGCCCGCCTCGAGCAACGGCGCGGCCCACACCCGTCGCCCGGCGTACTCAGCGCTCTGGCCCGAGCGCTGCGTATGACGCAGGACGAGCGTGACCACCTGTTCCACCTCGCCGACCAGGCCCCTCCTGCACGACACAGCACCGGCGCCCACGTCAGTCCCGGCGTGCTCTATCTGCTCGACCGTCTCGACGACACACCGGCATTCGTGGTCGACGATCTGAGCCGGGTCGTTGTACAGAACCGGATGTCGAAATTGGTCTCCGGCGATCAGGAGCAGCTAATCGGGCGGGAGCGCAGCCACGTGTGGCGCTGGTTCACCGATGACGCCGGGCGAGTCCGGGTGCCCGAAGACGACTGGGACACACATTCGCGGGTGCACGTTGCGGATCTACGCGCCACGGTCGGGCACCGCGGTGACGATCCGGACGTATCCGCACTCGTCGCGGACCTGCTAGAGGCGAGCCCGGAATTCGCGATGCTGTGGGCGCAGCACGAGGTCGCTGTCCGGCGCTCTGACCACAAGCGGATGCTTCACCCGGAGGTTGGCCTGCTCGACCTGCTGTGCGAGCACCTGACCAGTAGCATCGACGGCTTGACCCTGGTGCTGCTGCACCCGAACCCTGGCAGCGACTGCCGCGAGAAACTCGACCTTCTTGCGGTGGTGGGCACGCAGGACCTGCAGAGCGAGAACGCCGACCACCGCCGCTGACCACTCTGCCCTGCTAGCGCGGGCACAGGCCGCCGTCGACGTGAATCCCCTGGACCTGGATCATCGCGGCGGCATCAGTGGCGAGGTACTCCACGAGGTTGGCGGCTACCGCAGTTGGTCTCGACGGCGTTTGAGATAACTGGTCTCGGCGGCGTTGCCCGCCAGCTCGATGGCTTTGTCATATGCCTTGCGCGACTCCGAGCTGCGGCCCAGCCTGCGCAGAAGGTCAGCGCGGGTGACGTGGTAAGGGCGATACCCGGTCAGCCTCGCCGCAAGACCGTCGACCGTCGCCAGCGCGACTTCCGGCCCGTCGAGCTCGGCGACCGCGATAGCCCGGTTCAGGGCGATGACCGGCGAGGGATCGAGACCGACGAGTTGGTCGTAAAGCGCGACGACCTGCGACCAATCGGTCTCGCGCACGTCACGGGCGGAGGTGTGCACGGCGTTGATCGCGGCGAGGATTTGGTAGCGACCCGGCTTGGCCCCGGCGGCGGCCGCAACGAGCCGCTCACGCACCAGCCGATGCCCCTCCGCGATCAGCGTGGCGTCCCATGCGCCGCGGTCCTGCTCGTTAAGGATGACAAGTTCGCCACCCGCCGAGACGCGAGCCGCCCGGCGACTCTCGGTGAGGAGCATCAGTGCCAGCAGCCCGGTCACCTCGCCGTCCTCGGGCAGGAGTGCATGGACAAGGCGCGCGAGCCGGATCGCCTCGGCGGTCAGGTCGTGGCGCACGGGAGCGGGGTCGGGGCCGGTCGTCAGGTACCCCTCGTTGAAGACGAGGTACAGGACCGCAAGGACGCCGGAGACGCGGGCCGGGAGATCATCCGCCGATGGCATCCGGTACGGAATCCGCGCCGCCTTGATCTTGGCCTTTGCCCGCGTGATCCGCTGCTCCATCGCGGCCTCGCGCACCAGGAAGGCGGCGGCGATCTCGGGCACCGTCAGGCCACCGACCATGCGGAGCGTCAGCGCCACTCGGGTCTCCAGCGCGAGCGCCGGGTGACAGCAGGTGAAGATCAGCCGGAGCCGATCGTCGTCGATGGCGCCGAGCGGTTCGGGTGCCTCATCGCCGTACATCAGCCGAGCCGCTTTCTGCTTGTCGTCGCGCTTGTTTTCGCGCCGAATCCTGTCGATGGCTTTGCGATGGGCGGTGGTGGTCAGCCAGGCACCAGGGTTGGGCGGCACACCGTCGACTGGCCATCGTTCGACGGCGGTCGCGAACGCTTCGGCCGCCGACTCCTCGGCGAGGTCGAGGTCGCCGAGGCGCCTGGTCAGGGCGGCGACCACCCGACCCCACTCCTCGTGATGCGCCCGGGTAATCGCCTCCTCGACATCGCTCACTGGAAGGGACGCACCTCGATCTTCCGATCGCAGATCTTCGACGCCTCGGTCGCAAGCCTGAGCGCAACATCCAGATCGGGGGCCTCCCATATCCAGACGCCGGCAAGGTACTCCTTCGATTCCACGAACGGCCCGTCGCTGACCACGGCCTGCTCGCCCCGGTTATCGATGACGGTGGCCGCGGTGGTGTCTGCAAGCCCGCCCGCAAAAACCCAGTAGCCCTCGGCGATCAGTCGCTCGTTGAACGCGCTGATCAAAGGCTGCCTGTCCGTGCTGCCGGGCTCGCTCTTGTCGTCGATCACAGAAACTAGGTACTGCATCTGAAGATCATCTCCCTTGGTGCCTTCGCGCCGCCTCGGGTGGGCGGCTTCACTCCTTCTACGAACACGATCGCGCCGATCCGACACTGCCTACCGGATTTCTTCAAAAGAACTTCTGAGCCTCCTGCCACGTCAGTCTTCTCCTGGTACCTCCTATGGAGCCAGTCCGGCCCATGGAGCATCAGCGTCAGCATCGCGAGCGGGGAGATCGGCCGCCGACTCGGACCGGCAGATGTTCATCGCGCTTCCATCGTGGGTTCATTCTGCGTCTGCAGTCCCTGGTAGTCGGGCCGATAAGTTTCCTCACGTTGCCCACACGAGGAGTCTTGATGTCAGAGCTGCATGAACGCCGAGCGCTACTTCCACTGCTGTCGGCTCACCCGCCGCGCCGCTCGGCATTGACCTGCCGGATGCGCTGTGGAGACGCATGCTCGCATGACATCCCCAACGCCTCTGACAACCCATACTTCGGCGACGTACTAGCCTCCGCGGTCTCCCGGCGCGGACTGCTGAAGGCGGGCGTCGTGCTCGCCGCAGCCGGGGCCGTCTCGGCGGCCATTGGCGCCGATCCCGTCGCCGCCGCGCCGAATCCGAACTCGACCAAGAAAGCCGCCAAAGGTCTGCGGTTTACGCCGGTCGCCCCCAACACGGCCGACGCGGTCACGATCCCCGAGGGCTACACCCAGCAGGTGGTCATGCGTTGGGGCGACGCGCTTTTCTCCGACGCGCCCGCGTTCGATCTGCACAACCAAACGGCGGCCGCTCAGCAGCGCCAGTTCGGATACAACAACGACTACGTCGGGTTGCTCCCGGTCGACAAGAAGACGCAGCTCATGCTCGTCAACCACGAATACACCGACGAATACATCATGTTTCCCGGTTACGACGCGCAAAACCCGACTAAGGAGCAGATCGAGATCGCGTGGGCCGCTCACGGACTGTCGGTCGTCGCCGTATCGACCCAGAAGAAAGGCGGGCAGCTGACTCCGGTCGTCGATCACCCCCTCAACCGCCGCCTGCACACCACGACCGAGTTCATGCTCGACGGGCCAGCGAGCGGCGCCGATCTGCTGAAGACCTCCGCCGACCCGACCGGTACGACGGTGCTCGGCACCCTCAACAATTGCTCCGGAGGTCTCACACCGTGGGGCACCTGGCTCACCGCCCAGGAGAACTTCAACCAGTACTTCGCGAACGCCGGAACCGTGACCGACCCGGTGACCGCCGCGCGGCTCAGCCGGTACGGCGTCTCCGGCGGCGCGTCCGAGCGCAAGTGGGAAAGGTTTGACCCACGGTTCGACCTCGCGAAGGAGCCCAACGAGGTCAACCGTGCCGGTTGGATAGTGGAGGTCGATCCCTACGATCCGACGTCCACGCCGAAGTTGCACACCGCACTGGGCCGCTTCAAACACGAGGCCGCGCAGCCGCGCATCACCGGCGACGGCCGCGTCGCGGTCTACATGGGCGACGACGAACGGTTCGACTACTTCTACAAGTTCATCTCCAAGGGGAAGTTCGATTCGTCCGGTACGCCGAAAGCCCGCGCGCACAACATGACGCTCCTCGAAGACGGCACGCTGTACGTCGCCCGATTCACCGGCAACTCCCCGGCGTCCGAAATCGACGGCACGGGAAAGCTGCCCTCTGACGGCGCGTTCGACGGCTCCGGCGAATGGATCGCGCTGGCCAGCGGGACCACGTCGTACGTCGAGGGCATGAGCGCCGAGGAGGTCTACCTCTTCACGCGGCTCGCCGGCGACAAGGTCGGCGCGACCAAGATGGACCGGCCGGAGGACATCGAGCCGAGTCCGGTCACCGGCACGGTGTACATCGCGCTGACCAATAACACTCAGCGCGGCACGGCCGGTAAGCCGGCCGCGGACGAGGTCAATCCGCGCAACGTGAACAAAAGCGGGCACATCGTCGAGGTCATGGAGTCTGGAAACGACTCTGGCGCCGGCACCTTCGGGTGGCGGATCTTCCTCGTATGCGGCGATCCTGCGGATCCGAGCACGTACTTCGCTGGCTTCGACAAATCCCAGGTCTCACCGATCTCGTGCCCGGACAATGTCACCTTCGACGAGCACGGCAACCTGTGGATCTCGACGGACGGCAATGTGCTCGGCTACCACGACGGGCTGTTCGGCGTCGCCACCTCGGGAAAGTATCGCGGGCAGGTGCGCCAGTTCCTGACCGTTCCGATCGGTGCGGAGACGTGCGGCCCGTGGGTGACCGAGGACCGCGTGCTGGTCGCTGTGCAACACCCGGGGGAGACGGACGACGCGACGTTCGAGTCGCCGACCTCGCACTGGCCAGATGGTGGCTCCTCGGTTCCGCGGCCGGCGGTCGTCGCGGTGTGGCGCGACGGCAAGAGCGGCAAGACCGGCCAGTAGCCGACCCTAGCGCAGATATAGGCCACCATCGATATGTAGGCGTTGGCCTTGGATCATCGATGCGCCTTCGGTGGCGAGGAACTCCACCAGGTTGGCGACGTCGTCGACCTCGACTCCGCGACCACTCGGGTTGGCCGCGGCTGCGGCCGCGAGTCGGTCGTCCGCGCCGGTCGCGAACATCGACCGAAACGCCTCAGTGTCCATCGGGCCGGCCGACACGGAGTTGATCCGGATGCCCTTCGGCGCGAGCTCAACTGCCAGGTATCGAACCAGTGCTTCGGCCATCGCCTTGGGCGCGCCGAGTGCGGCGTAGTCCGGCACCGCGGCGACACTCCCCTTGCTCGTCAGGAAGACGATGCTGCTGCCGCGAGTGAGCAACGGTAGTGCCGCCTGCGTTAGATAGAGCAGCGCGCTGGCGTTGACCTCGGTGGCGGCCGCGAACTGCGCCGGATCCATGGTCAATGTCGGACCGGTGATCGACTTGACCGCGCCGTGTACGACGAGGTCGAGCCGGTCGGTGGTCTCGGCGACAACGTCGATCACTTGGCGGCAGCCCTGCGGCGTACCGACGTCGACCTTGATCAGCACCGACCGCGCGTTGTGCGCGGTCACCTCGTCCGCGGTCTGCCGCGCGCTCTGTTCGTCGGAGTGGTAGTTGATGAAGATCGTGTTGCCGGGCACGGCAAATCGCAACGCGATGGCACGGCCGATCCCCTTGCTGCCGCCGGTGATCAGGATGTTCATACAGACTGCCCGGGCGTGACGACGTCGTCACCCATCGCGACCGTCATGCTCACCTCGAACTCCTCGATCATCGAACCGGCGTCCTCACGCAGCGCCGTCCACTGCTCGGACTCGGTACTCGCGTCGAAGTCGGCCTTGTTGTCGAAGATCATCTCGGCGACGCGGAAGTACGCCGGGGCACCCCCTTCGAGGCCGTCCGGCGTCCGGGTCGTCACCAAAGTCTTGATGTGCGGAACCTTCGCCGCCAACGGGCCGTGGATCTGGGTGTAATGGTCCTCGAAGGCGTCGGCATCTTCCGACTTCGGGGCCGACCAAAATGCGTAAAGCTTGTACACGTGAGACCTCCATAGGGCTAAAAGTGTCCAAACAGCAGGCTTTTCGATACCTCGGGCCCGCAGGCCGAGCGTAACCAGCGGCGGCCTCGCACGACAAGGTCCGGTCAGTGCGGCAGGTACGACGGTTGGATTCCGCCCTCAGCCGTGCAAGTCTTGTGCGATGGGGACCAAAACGGACGTCTGTATCAGCGGGGGCGGGCCGGCCGGCATGATGCTTGGCCTGCTTCTGGCACGACAAGGCGTGGACGTGACCGTCCTGGAAAAGCATGCGGACTTCCTGCGCGATTTTCGTGGCGACACGGTTCACCCGTCCACACTCAATGTGCTCGATCAGCTTGGGCTCGCGCCGGCCCTCGGAGCGGCTCCGCATCGCGATGTCGATGAGATGCGGGCGACCTTTGCCGACGGCACGTTTCGACTCGCCGATTTCAGTCGGCTGCCCGGCCCCCACCCCTACATCCGCTTCATGCCGCAGTGGGACTTCCTCGACGTGCTCGCCGATGCCGCCGAGAAGCTACCCAACTTTCACCTGCGGCGTAAGCACAAGGTGACCGACATACGTCGCACGAATGGAGTCGTCACCGGCGTAAACGCGCTGAGCCCTGAGGGCCCACTCGAGGTAACTGCCCGGCTCACCGTGGCCGCCGACGGTCGCGACTCCACGGTCCGGGATCGATCCGGGCTCGCTTCGACGTCCTACGGCGCACCGATGGACGTCCTCTGGTTCCGATTGAGCCGCCGACCCGCCGACGCTGAAGGTCTCGACATGCATGTCGGGCCGCGGCGCCTCATGCTGGCCATCGACCGTGACAGCTACTGGCAGATCGCCTTCGTCGTACCCAAGGGTGGCACGCAAAAGGCCCAAGAGGCCGGCATCGAACGGTTGCGGCAGTCGGTGGCCACGCTCGCCCCGGGCCTGGCCGACCGAGTCGCGGAGCTGAAGAGCTGGGATGACGTCAGTTCGCTCACCGTGCGACTCGAACGGTTGGCTCGCTGGCACACACCCGGCCTGCTGTGCATCGGGGACGCCGCCCACGCGATGTCGCCAATCGGTGGGGTTGGAATCAACCTGGCCGTGCAAGATGCGGTGTGCGCCGCACGGCTGCTGCGGAGCCCGCTGCAACAGCACATTTTGAGCAGCGACATACTCGCGGCGATACAGAAGCGTCGCACTTTTCCAACGATCGGTACGCAGTTTGCCCAGCGCACCGCCCAACGGTTGCTCGTCGAACGCATCCTGGCAAGTGATCAGCCGGTCAACGCGCCACGGCCGTTGCGCATCCTCGATCGTTCTCCGCGACTTCAAACCCTGGCCGCTCGGGCGATCGGAATCGGACTACGCCCCGAGCAGCTTTCCTAGCTCCTGCCCAAACGAGTCGCCCGGCGCTCACGACATCAGCATCGAGGCAAGGCGCCGCGCGACGGCCGGCGGACTCGCGCCGGGGCGGCCACTGTCGAGCACGCTCAGCACGACGTGGTCAGCGCCGGCGTCATGATGAGCACGAAGTCGGGCGGTGATGCTGTCGTCGTCGCCCCACGCCACCAACCCGTCCACCAGTCGGTCGCTGAGGTCGGCGATGTCGGCGTCGGCGTAGCCCATTCGGCGGAAGTTTGCGGCGTACCCGCCGACCGTCGTGAGGAAGCGCAACGGCTCACGGGCCGCCCGGCGGGCACGATCTGAGTCCGTGTCCGCGACCAGCATCTGGTGGACGGCGAGGGTAGCCGAATCGCCCAGCAACGCTCGTGCCCGCCGGGTGTCCTCTGGCGTCACCAACAGCGTGATTGCGCCGGCAAATCGTTGTCGGGCGAGTTCAAGCTTGCGCGGGCCGAGGGCCGCAAGCATCCGCCGCTCGGTGACAACCGGAGGGTCGGCGGCATCGAGACGGTCCGCGGCCTCGCTCAGCGCGCGCAGTGCCCCGCGCGCGATCTGCTGCGGTCCGCCCAACCCGATCATGAGCCGACCCCGGGTTTCCTCCTCAGACTCGGCGTAGATCTGAATCACGTCGTCGGGCGAGTGCGCATCCAACGAGATGATGCCCGGCACAACGGCAGCTCTGGTGGTGGCCCGCAATATCTCGGTGAGCGGATCAAGGCTGGCGAGCTCGCCGCCGGCAACCCAGAGGGCCGAGTAACCGTTGCTCTCAAGCTCGGCGGCGCGGTCGAGGTGACCCGGGCCGAGCGCGAGACGTATGCCGAACTGTCCAAGTGGAGTGGTGGTCATTGCGTTATCTCCGTCCGTCGAATGCATTGTGATCGACCGTAGGAGCTCAAGCGCCCTTGAGATCAAGCGCTGGGACGGCCGTAGGTTCCAGATCACAGCCGAGACCGATTGCACTATAGTCTGATTAGTGCAACACTGCACTTTATGAGTGATAGTGCAAATGAGCGGGACGGTCTGCGAGATGCGCGGCGGCGCGAGACCCGCCGACGGATCGTCGACGCCGCCCTTCGCCTGACGGCAGAGCACGGGTTTGACGGGTTCACCATCGACGAACTGGCCGTTGCCGCTGGCATATCCCGGCGGACGTTCTTCAACTATTTCCCGGCGAAGGAGGATGCGCTGTTCGGCGGACCGGATACGCCTTCGGACCGACTGCAACAGCGCTTCGTCGCCGGCAAACCTAGTGGACGGCTCATGGATGACCTCGTGACGCTCTTCCGAGACAGCACTCCCACTCGCAATATCGACCCCGCGCAGATTCGGCTCTTTCGCAAGGTGATGGAGACCGAGCACAACCTGATCCCGATGTTCCGCAAGCGGTTCGCCGATGGCGCCGACAAGCTCATCGAGCTCATCTGCGAGCGGGAGTCCCTCGATCACCCGACGCCACGGGCGCAAATGGCCGTCGACATCCTCGGGTCGCTGATCGGCCGCACTTTCCAGCAGTTCGCCGCTGACGACAACACCGCCGACTTCGATGACCTGCTCACCGAGAATCTCCGCGAGACGAGCGCACTTCTCGCCTAGCCCGCGCCTCCACCGCCCCAACCTCAAAGGACCTCGCATGACCTCCACCCTCACGGCTCCGCCAAAGAGCTCCCCGATGCTGCTGGACAAACGCCGCATCTGGGTCATCTTCTCGGCATTGCTCGCCGGCATGCTGCTGGCCAGCCTCGACCAGACGATCGTCTCCACCGCCCTACCAACCATCGTCGGCAAGCTCGGTGGCGTCGAACATCAGGCATGGGTCACCACGGCGTACCTACTGGCCACCACGCTAGTGATGCCGATCTACGGCAAGCTCGGCGACATACTCGGCCGCCGGCGCCTGTTTCTCTTCGCGATCGCGATCTTCACCCTCGGCTCGGCCGGCGCCGCCTTCTCAGGCAGCTTCTGGGCGTTTATCGCCTCGCGTGCCGTCCAGGGTCTTGGCGGTGGCGGGATGATGATCCTGTCGCAGGCGATCATCGCCGACATCGTTCCGGCGAAAGACCGCGGCAAATACATGGGTCCGCTCGGGGCACTGTTCGGGATTTCCGCGGTCGCCGGTCCGCTGCTCGGTGGCCTGTTCGTCGACCACCTGACCTGGGAGTGGTGCTTCTACATCAATCTGCCGATCGGCCTGATCGCCTTCGCCGTCGCCTACTTCGCGCTGAAACTGCCGAACAAGCGCCCCGAGCGCAAGATCGACTTCGCCGGGATCGTCGCCCTTTCCCTGGCCACCACCGGTTTGATCTTCTTCACCGACTTCGGCGGCAACGCCACCTTCGGGTGGGGCAGCCCCATCACGTGGTTGATCTTCGCCGGGATGGCGGTTGCGGCAATCGCATTCGTCGCGATCGAACGCCGCGCCGACGACCCCGTCATGCCGCTGTCGCTGTTCCGCAGCCGAATCTTCGTCAATGCCACGGCCATCGGGTTTGTCCTCGGCCTGGGAATGTTCGCTGCCCTTGCGTTCCTGCCGACGTTCCTCCAGATGTCCTCTGGCGCCTCGGCCGCCGCATCCGGGCTACTGATGCTGCCGCTGATGGGTGGCCTGATGATCACCGCGATCGGTAGCGGCATCGCGATCAGCAAAACCGGGAAATACCGCATCTATCCCATCGTCGGATCCGCGCTGACGGCCGGCGCGCTCGTGTGGATGACGACCTTAGCCGCGAGTACGCCGATCTGGCTGGTCTGCGTCATGATGTTCATCTTCGGCCTGGGCCTCGGCTGCATCATGCAGGTGATCGTGCTGATCGTGCAGAACTCCGTGCCGCCGCAGGATATCGGCGCGGCGACGAGCACCAACAACTACTTCCGGGAGGTAGGCGCGTCGCTCGGCGTGGCGATCTTCGGGTCGATCTTCACCACGAAGCTGGCCAGCAATCTGCAGGGCGTGTTCACGGCGGCCGGCGCGTCACCCGAGCAGGCCGGCAAAGCGAGCGCATCGCTTGACCCATCGGTCATGAACAGCCTGCCGGGTCCGGTCCGTGACGGCATCGTCACGGCGTACGCCGACTCGCTCGCGCCGGTGTTCTGGTATCTGCTGCCGTTCATGGTGATCGCTCTGATCCTGGCGTTCTTCATCAAGCAGATTCCGTTGTCTGACGTATCGGGAATGGTCGCCCGCGGCGAGGCCGTGACATCACTACCCGAGCCCGACGCGCAGCCCGAGGAAATCTCACCCGCAGAGGCGCTGATCAACGAGCGGCCTGAGGATCCGCGGCTACTCGCCGCTAGTGAACCACGCGGCTAAGAACACGTTTAACGTCCGGCAAAGTGGTCGTCATGACGACCACTTTGCCGGACGCCAGCGGAACTGGGGCTCAGTCGTAGTCGCTGCCGGCGTCGGTGAACCGGGAGAACCGTCCCTGGAAGATCGTCAGCGCGTCGCCGGTCGGGCCGTTACGGTGCTTGGCCACGATCAGGTCCGCCTCGCCGGCCCGGTCGGTGTCGGGGTCGTTGACCTCGGGGCGGTTGATCAGGATCGCAACGTCGCAGTCCTGCTCGATCGCGCCCGACTCACGAAGGTCGGACAGCATCGGCTTCTTGTCGGTGCGCTGCTCGGGGCCACGGTTGAGCTGGCTGAGCGCGATCACGGGTACCTCGAGCTCCTTGGAGAGGAGCTTGAGCGCCCGGGAGAACTCGCTGACTTCCTGCTGGCGCGACTCCACCCGCTTGCCAGAGGTCATCAGCTGCAGGTAGTCCACCACGATCAGCTGGATGTCCGCGGTCTGCTTCAACCGTCGCGCCTTCGCCCTGATCTCCATCATCGTGAGGTTGGGCGAGTCGTCGATATAGATCGGCACCTCGGCGAGCTCGCCGCTGCGGCGCACTAGTCGGGACCAGTCGTCGTCGTTGAGGTTGCCGGACCGGATCGAGCCCAGCTCTATGCTGGCCTCGGCCGAGAACAGTCGCATCGCGATCTCGGACTTGCTCATCTCGAGCGAGAAGATCACCGAGGCCATGTGGTGCTTGACCGAGCAGGAACGGACGAAGTCGAGCGCCAGCGTCGACTTGCCCATGCCGGGGCGGGCCGCGATCACGATCATCTGACCGGGGAAAAGTCCCTGGATAATGCTGTCCAAGGACCGGAAGCCGGTCGGTACGCCGCCCTTGCCCGCGCCACTGCCGATCATGTCGATCTCGTCGAGCGTCGGCTGCACGATCTCCTCGAACAAGACGTAGTCCTCGCCCTGCCGGCGCTCGGTCACGTCGTAGACGGCCGCCTGCGCACGGTCGACGACCTGCTCGATGTCCGACGGCCCCTCAAGCTCGCCGGTGGCCGCGCCGTAACCCATCTGCACGATCCGGGTGCCGGCCTCGACCAGCCGGCGCAAGATCGCTTGCTGGGCGACAATCTCGGCGTAGTACGAGGCGTTCGCCGCGGTCGGAACCAGGTTGATCAGCGTGTGCAGATACGGCGCGCCGCCGATCCGCAGCAGCTGGCCCCGCTTCGTCAGCTCGGCGTTGACGGTGACCGCGTCGGCCGGTTCGCCTCGCGCATAGAGATCGATGATCGCTTCGTGGATGAGCTGATGCGCCGGACGGTAATGATCTTCTGGGCGCAGTACGCCGATCACATCGGCGATAGCATCCTTGGATAGCAGCATGCCGCCGAGCACCGACTGTTCGGCGGCGACATCTTGCGGCGGCGTCCTGTCTAACGAGGCCGGCGCGTGGCCGGACCCTTCGTAGGCCTCTTGTGAAAGCGCGCTCATCGCCGCCGTGTCCTCCTGCTTATCTCGAACTGCTCACCGCGAACCAGCAGCTGTTTCGGTCTCAGACCACCACTGAGTCCAGTAAACGGAGACCCACTGACAATTTCGGCAATTCTGGCAATCTCGGTAAATCCTGATCCTGCGTTTCGACTCGCTCACGCGTTAACCCGCCGCCGCGACGGCCCGCCCTGCAAAGCCCGTCGCAACGATGCCAGAGGGCGGATCGCGCATCAACTCTGCATGTGCACAGACCTGTGGACAGACTGTGGGCGACGCGCCACAAGCTTGTGCCCATCGCTGTGGACAACTCTGTGCATATCAGTGACTTACATCAATCTCGAGACGCTGACCTGGCCCTTAGCGATCTGCGCGTTGTGGACAAGAATTTGTTTTAAGAAATTCTTCCGTGCCGGGACCGGTGGACAGCGAAGATTCCAGCTGTTGCATACTGCGACATCCACCTGTGCCGATACGCGAGCTTCGGGTCGCCAACCGCGTATCGATCGGCATGAATTTCCGATCGCGATTCTTCAAAGTTCGCTAACGGATGGCGGTAGATCGGCGGTCAAGTCTCGCATTTCCCGCTATGCTTCGCAGGTTTGTACACGGGGACCACACGTGCGATGGGGCGCACTCAATGAACGGATCATCATGTCGGCCAAAGAGACACTTGAGGGATCGCCCGGCTCAGCACGCAGCGCCACCGCGCCAGACGGGTCGCCCGAGATAAAGCACCGGCTCCCCTATCGGACACTCATCGCGGCGAGCGCCGGTAACGCGGTCGAGTGGTACGACTGGACCGTTTATGCAACATTTTCAATATATTTTGCAACGCAGATCTTCGATGAGAAGAACGTCACGCTAGCGTTCATCGGCACCTTCGCGACCTACGCGTTGGCCTTCTTCTTTCGCCCGCTCGGCGGTTACCTGATCGGTCGGTACGCCGACCTACACGGCCGCAAGAACTCGATGATGCTGACGATCGGGCTGATGGCCGGCGGTTCGATGATGATCGCCATCCTGCCGACTTTTGCCGTCGCCGGATGGTTAGCACCGATCCTGCTGCTGATCGCGCGCGTCGCGCAGGGCATGTCTCTCGGCGGCGAGGTATCCAACGCTTCGGCGTACCTCGGCGAGATCGCACCGCCCAAGCGCCGCGGCCGTTACTCGTCGTTCTTCTATATCTCGACCGGTTCGGCGGTCCTGCTCGCCTCGTTATTGGGTGCGCTGATGGCCAACACGCTGTCCGACGACGCCCTGAACACCTGGGGCTGGCGAGTGCCGTTCGTCGTCGGTGGTCTGCTTGGGCTTATCGGGCTCTGGCTGCGCCGCGACATGGCCGAGTCCGCGCACTTTGAGGCGAAGAAGGAGGCCGCGAAGGCGACCAAGGGCCCGCTGATGCGTACCGTGCGCGAACACCCGAAGCAGGTCATGCAACTTATCGGATTCACGTTGCTGTCGACGCTCTGCTACTACACGATGTTCTCGGCGCTCACACCGTTCGCGGTCAAGTCCCGTGGCGCCGATGCGGGGGACGTGTTTTGGGCGCTGTCGATCGCGACCGCGTTGTTCGTCGCACTTCAATATCCGTTCGGTGCGCTGTCCGACCGGTTCGGCCGAAAGCCGCAGTTGCTTTTCTGGGCGGCGGCGTACGCGATCGTCATCGTGCCTCTGTCGACGCTCATCGGTCCGAGCTTCGGCAAGCTCCTCGTCGTCTTCTGCGTCGGTCTCGGGCTGTACGCGATCTTCAGCTCACTGGCACCGGCCATCATGAGTGAGCTGTTCCCGACCGAGCTGCGCGCGCTAGGCATTGGGGCCTGGTACAACATCACGGTCGCGACTTTCGGAGGCACGGCGCCGCTAGTGATCGACCTGCTGAGCAATGCCGGGCACGCTAACTGGTTCTTCTGGTACGTCGCGATCGCCGCGGTCATCGCGTTCTGCACGATCCTGACGCTGCGTGAGACGAACGGCGAAGAGCTGACGTAGCTGTTCTGCACCATGCGGGTGCGCATGACCTGACGCGCCACCTCCCGCGGCGCCCCGAGACTCGGGCGGCGCCTGGAACCAGACCGGCAGCCTCACCGCGCAGCGGTGCGCTCGCGCCCGAGCGGGACCACCATCGGCGTACCGGTGACCGGGTCTGGCGCGACAATGCACGGTAGGCCGAACACCTCGTGCACCAACTCGGCCGTGACAACCTCGGCCGGAGTCCCCTCGGCGACGACGTGCCCGTCCTTCATCGCGATGATGTGGGTGGCGAACCTGGCCGCGTGGTTGAGGTCGTGCAGTACGGCGACCAGGGTATTGCCCGCTCGATGAAGATCGCTGAACAGCTCCATCAGCTCCATTTGGTACGCGATATCGAGGAACGTCGTCGGCTCGTCGAGCAGCAGCAAGGGCGTTTGTTGAGCAAGCACCATGGCGACCCAGACCCGCTGGCGCTGCCCCCCAGACAGTTCGTCGACGAGCCGTGCCGACAAGTTGGTGACCCCGGTGGACTCCATCGCGTCAAGCACGGCCGCTTCGTCCTTGTTGCTCCACTGCCGGATCATCTTCTGGTGCGGATAGCGACCGCGGGCGACCAGGTCGCCGACCGTGATCCCGTCCGGCGCGATCGATGACTGAGGGAGCAGCCCGAGCCGGCGTGCGACCTCTTTTGGTTTGTACGACGAGATCGCCTTGCCATCGAGCACGACGTCGCCGGCCGACGGTTTGAGCAGCCGCGAAAGTGCGCGCAGGAGGGTCGACTTGCCACACGCGTTAGGGCCGACGATCACTGTGAACGAGTCGTCCGGGATCTGCACCGAGAGCCTCTCGGAGATCACCCGTTTGTCGTAGCCGATCGTGAGCTCCCGGGCGCTTAACCGGGTGTCGCGATCTTCCTCGATGCCCGGCACCGCGGGGTCGCGGGTCTCGATCATGGTCATAGATACCTCCGGAAGGTGAGAAAACGCCTCATCCGCGTCGCCGTGCTTCGTGGATGAGGAGCCAGATCAGGTAGATGCCACCGATGCACACCGTGACCACGCCGACCGGAACGGTCCGCAGCAGGTGCTGGGCAATGTAGTCGGCGGCCACGAGCAGGAAGGCGCCGGTGAACGCCGCGGGAGCAAGCGTGACGCCTGCACTTCGGGTGAGACGTCGGGCAATCTGCGGCGCGGCGAGCGCAACAAACGCAATCGGGCCGGCCGCGGCGGTGACGCTGGCGGTCAGGCCGACGCCCACCAGGACCAGTCCGAGTCGGGTCGGTTCGGCCGAAAGCCCGAGCGCCCGGGAAGCGTCGTCGCCAAGCTCGAGCTGATGCATCGGACGGGCCATCAGGCTCGCGCAGGCAAGAAGTACGACGACCACGATGATCGCGGGAAAAGCCTGTGTCCAGCCAATGCCGTTGAGTGAGCCGGCGCCCCAGGCGGCGCCGGTCATTGCGACCTCGAGGTCGGCGGTGAGCAGCAGCCAGGTGTTGAGCGATGTGAGCATCGCAGAGATGGCGATGCCCACAATGATCAGCCGGAATCCCTGCACGCCTCGCTTGTAGGCAAGCAGGTAGACCACGCCGGCGGTAGCGATGCCACCGACCAGTGCGCCGGCCGCCATCTGCATGTAACTACCGCCGACGAAGATGATCACGATCAGCGCGCCGGTGTAGGCGCCGGTCGAGAAGCCGATGACGTCGGGCGAGCCAAGCGGATTACGCGTGAGTGTCTGGAAGATCGCGCCGGCGACGCCGAGCGCGGCGCCGAAGATGATCGCGGCCAGCACCCGAGGCAGCCGCCATTCGACGACGACGATGTGGGTGAATCCAGTCTCCTGGCCGGTGAGCGCCCCGATCACTTCACGGACGGTCAGCGGGTAGTCACCCGTCGCGAGTGCGAACAGACCCATCGCCACCATCACCGCGGCCAGCAGTCCGCAGACGACGAGGACCCGCAGATCGAAGCGCATCGATAGTCTGCCGCGCTTAATGCGCACGGTACGACGACCGAAGTCGACCTTTGATACCGGCGGCGCGTCCGACTCGGCGTGGGTGTCCAGAGCCGTCATAGCCCACTCGCCTTCCGTCGGCGAATCAGCACGATGAGTACCGGCGCACCGATGAACGCCGTCACGACGCCGACGGGCAGCTCACTCGGCCGCATGACGATCCGTCCGACCACATCCGAGACCAGTAGCAAGATGGGTGCGAACACAACGGTGTAGAGCATGATCCAGCGTTGGTCCGGCCCCACGATCCAGCGGGCTACGTGCGGAACCATCAGCCCGACGAACCCGATCGGTCCGGCGATCGCCGTCGCCCCACCGGCCAACAGCGTGACCGCGACGATCACAATTACCCGGGTCCGAAACACGCTGGTGCCGAGCGATGCGGCCAGGTCGTCACCGAGGGCGACGGCGTTCAGCGGTCGGGCAACCGAAAACGCGAGCAATAGTCCGATTGCTATTAGCGGCAGCACCGGGGCGATGGTCTCGAGGGAGCGGCCGGTGATTGAGCCGGCGTTCCAGGTGCGCATCTTGTCGAATGCCTGCGGGTCGAGCAGGACCAGTCCCGAGGTGATCCCCGTGAGTACGGCGCCGAGCGCGACGCCGGCGAGCGTAAGCCGGACCGGGCTGGCAGCTCCACGGCCGGCCGAGCCGATGATGTAGACGGCCACGGTGACCACGAGCGCACCGACGAAGGCCAGCCACATGTAGCCACCCACCGACCCGACACCGAGCGCGCCAATTCCGATGACTACGAAGAACGCCGCGCCGGCATTCACGCCAAGGATCCCCGGGTCGGCAAGCGGGTTGCGGGTCATCGCCTGGATCAGTGCGCCGGATACGCCGAGAGAGGCGCCCACCGCAATCCCGACCAGCGTGCGGGGCACCCGAAGGTCCCAGATGATGACGGATGCATCGCCACTGGACGACCCGAAAATCGCGTCCCAGACGGTGCCGAGCGGGATCGCTTTCGACCCAACCGCAATGCTGACCAGCGATACCAACGCGAGCGCGGCGAGCGCGATGAGGAGACCGATCAAGCGCCGCGAGTTAGTGCCCGCCACTCCTGCTGGCCGGCGCTGATCCGCAGTCGCGCTCGTCGCCGGAGTCGACACGAGCGCCGCGAAACGAGCGCGGGGGCTCGCCGCGTTCGGAGTCATGGCTTTACCTCGGCTAACCACTCAGAAGATGTGGCATCGCCAGCGGTAGCACCACTCACGACGCAGGACTTCACGACCGTATCAGTTAGGCTAGGCTAACAGTACTATTGTGGGAAGGATCGCGGTCAGTGCTCCCGATGTTCACCAAGCCGAATCCACGAGAGTTGAGCGTCATAATTTCCACGGCGGTGGTCGTGTTAAATTTGCCGCGGTTCTGTCCAAGAGCGTGTCGAGGAGTCAGAGTTGCATGCCGTCCTGATCGGAGCACTGGTACTGGGCACGGCCATCTGGGTCGGCGGCTTCGTGATGATCATCGTGCTGTCCCGAGCGTCCCGCGCGGTGCTGCAAACCGCGGATCGGGTGGCGCTGTTTCGAGGTTTCGGACGCGGATATCTGCCGGTGGCCGGCGTCGCGATGGTCCTGATCGTGCTCCCTGGCGGCGTACTGCTCGGGCAGCGACCGTGGGACGGCCTGGCGACGACTCTCGTCATTCTCGTGGCCTGCACGGCAGCCGCCACCGCCGTCGGCGTGGTGCAGGCCCGCGCCATGACCCGGCTACGGAAGGCCGCGTTGAAGGCGCCGGACGACCTCGACCGGCGGGTACGCCGCGGCGCGCAGCGCGCATTGGTCCTGCGCGCAACGATCGGCGTGCTCACCGTCGCGATGTACGTCGTCGCGATCGCGTGTGCGGTCACGTAATCGTCTCGACAGACCACAACGCCCGGCACTCATGATCTGAGTACCGGGCGTTATGAGGAGCTAAAAACTACTGAGCGGCCAAACTACTGTGCAGCCAAATTACTGTGCGGCCACAACGTTGAGGTTGACCTTGGCGTCGACGCCATCGTGAACCTTGATGACGACTTCGTGCTTGCCGGTCGCCTTAATGTGGCCGGGCAGCTCGACGCGACGCTTGTCGAGGATCGGACCGCCGGCGGCCTTGACCGCGTTGACGACGTCAGCGGCAGTAACCGAGCCGAACAGCCGGCCGCCTTCGCCGGTGCGGGCCTCGAGCGTGACCGACAGCGACTTGAGCGATGCGGCGATCTCCTGTGCGTGGCCGACGTCGCGGACGTGCCGAACTTCCTGCGCACGCTTGATCTGCGCGATCTGCTTCTCGGCGCCCTTGGTGGAGACGATGGCGTCGCCCCGCGGGACGAGGAAGTTGCGGCCGTAGCCGTCGCGGACCTCGACGACGTCGCCCGGCTGGCCGAGCCCGTCGACTTCGTGAGTGAGGATGAGCTTCATGTGTCGTCTCTCCTTAGCGAGCGGTGCTCGTGTAAGGCAGCAAGGCCATCTCGCGGGCGTTCTTGATCGCCTTGGCAAGCTGACGCTGCTGCTGGGAGGACACCCCGGTTACCCGGCGAGCGCGGATCTTCCCGCGGTCGGAGATGAACTTACGAAGCAGGTTGATGTCTTTGTAGTCGATGTATTCGATCTCAGCCGACATGAGCGGATTAGGCTTCTTCTTCGGCTTGCGAATGACTGGTTTAGCCATGAGCGTTGGTACTCCTGAATTTTGTGATGAAAGTTAGAACGGCGGTTCGTCAGAGAACCCGCCGCCGGCGGAAGGCGCGGAGCCCCATGGATCTTCGGACTGGCCACCGCCACCGCCACCGCTGTTGCCACCGAAACCGCTCGAGCCGCGCGAGGCGCGGGTGACCTTTGCGGTGGCGTACTTCAGCGAAGGGCCGATCTCTTCGGCGTCAAGTTCGACGACGGTGCGCTTCTCGCCCTCTTTGGTTTCGTAGGAACGCTGCTTCAGCCGGCCGGTCACGACGACACGGGCCCCCTTTTGAAGGGACTCGGCGACGTTTTCGGCAGCCTGGCGCCAAATGCTGCAGCGCATGAACAGCGCCTCGCCGTCTTTCCATTCGTTCGCGTTCTTGTCGAACATGCGCGGCGTGGAAGCGACGGTGAAGTTAGCGACGGCCGCACCCGACGGGGTGAAGCGAAGCTCAGGGTCGGCGGTGAGATTGCCGACAACGGTGATGATGGTTTCGCCTGCCATGGGAATCCTCTCGAAGATTCATTGCTTGTCGTCACCCGAACGGTGGCTGATCATCGTGGTCGCGCTTAGGTCGTGATTGCTATTAAAGCGACAACGCCTGACAAAGCGCGAACGTTCGGCGTACTGCCTGTGGACGACACGCGAGGTGTGGATAAACCTAGCGGATCTCGGGACGGATGACCTTGGTGCGCATAACCGACTCGTTGATGTTGAGCTGGCGATCAAGCTCCGCGACGGTTTCCGGCGTGCACTGCAGATCGACGACGGCGTAGATGCCGTCGGTGCGCTTGTTGATCTCGTAGGTCAGCCGGCGGCGTCCCCAGATATCAACCTTGTCGACAGTGCCACCGTCAGTCTTCACGATCGACAGGAACTGATCGAGCGATGGGGCGACGGTACGTTCCTCGAGCTCTGGGTCGAGGATGACCATCATTTCGTAATGACGCACGTGTAAACCCACCTCCTCTGGACTAAAACGGCCACGGAGCTTCCGTGGCAGGAGGGTTTTTGCGTCGACCCGCAAACAAATTCGTAAGAGTGTTGTGCGAGCCGTGAGTGCCGGGCACTCAGGAGAGTGCGGCGACAGATAAGAGTACCGCATCGCCAAACCTCCACGGTGCGCCACCGGCCGCCATCTATCCAACACTCAAAGTTACGGTAGCCTAACCTAAATCAATCCCGGGAGACCTTGTGAAACATAGATTCGCGATCGCTGCGGGCGCCGCCATATCCGCGCTTGCGCTGACCCTCACCGCATGCAGTTCCGGCAACGCCGACGAGAAGTCGGCGACGGACCAGACGGCGCAGGGCGACGCATCCTTCCCTGTGACGATCGACTCCGCGCTCGGCTCGGCCACGATCGAGCAGAAACCCGAGCGGGTGGTAACGATCGGGTGGGGCAGCCAGGACGCCGCTCTCGCCCTCGGCGTCGTACCGGTCGGGATGCAGGACTACTCCTCGGACTGCGGCTGCGACGACGGAGTCCTTCCCTGGGACAGCGCCGCGCTGAACGGCAAGAAGCCGACCCTGATCAAGGCCACGTCGAAAGAGATCCCATACGAACAGATCGGCTCGCTGAAGCCGGACGTGATCCTCGCCGTCAACTCGGGGCTGACCGACGAGCAGTACAAGATGCTGAGCGATATCGCGCCGACCGTCGCTTACCCAGACAAGCCGTGGCTCACCTCGTGGCAGGACCAGATCAAGACCGTCGGCAAGGCGCTGGGCCTGACCGACAAGGCCTCGGATCTCGAAACGAAGGCCAATAAGCTCATCGACGACGCGGCGGCAGCGCACCCGGAGTTCAAGGGAAAGACGATCGCCTTCGGCAGTGGAACCGAAGCCGGCAACTACAACTTCTACTACGAGGATGACTCGCGTAACGAGCTACTCAAGCAGCTTGGGTTCACCCCATCGCCAAGTATCGCCAAGCAGAAAAGCAGTGGCGGAGAGTCCTTCGCCAAGAAGGTCAGCATGGAAACTCTCTCCGACGTCAAGACCGACGTACTCGTTGCCTGGTACCTCAACGACGAGCTACAGAGCGAAATCGAGGGGAACCAGCTATTCAAAGACCTCACGGCGGTCAGCACCGATAGTTACGTCCCCATCACCGATCCGCCGATGGTGTACGCGACGAGCGCGGTGACCGTGTTGAGTCTGCCATGGATGCTAGATAAATATCTGCCGTTGCTGACCGAGGCCGCCAACAACGCCGCCTAGCTGGTCAGCTGCTCGACCACGGAGTCGAAAACACCGTCGGCGTACTCACGCATCTCGTCGTCGGTGCGGTCTTGGACCGGGTGCGGCGTGAAGACACGCGCGATCGTGCCGAAGCCGAGAGCGTCAGCCTGGGTCTGGGCCGCCGTCACGAACCCTGTGGTCGCGATCATGACGCCCGGAAGCCCGCGCTGTTCGAGATCACTGATGTCATGCACACTGCACGACGTACAACTGCCTCAATCGGCGAGCGCTTCGACGACCATGTCGCACTGCGTGGAGATCTCGTAACGCAAGTCCGCCGGCGCCGGTTTGGTAAAGGTGGGCTTCTTGTATCGATGTACCTTGGCGCCTACTCCGACGAGCCGCTGCTCGAGTCGGTCGAGGAATATGTCGCCACGTGGTTTAGAAATATCGAGCAGCCCCACGGTCTTTCCGTCGAGCGACCCTGGTCGCTCGACGCGCTGCCGTGCTACCGGCGAGCGTTCGCCAGTGGGATCGAGGATCGTAGTCATCGGACCCGCCCTTCAGAGACTGGCGTCACGCTACCACTTCCCGAGTGACCGGTCGCGATCCAACGGCGCCATTCGCCCAGCCACCGATGACGGCCGAGAAGAGCCCCGCCTCGCCGCCGGCGTACGCGAGCATGAGACCACCCGGTGCGAACTTGTTGATGCGCTTGCCCGCTAGCGACGCGGGAATCCCTTCGGCGATGCCACCGGCACCGGAGATGAGTTCGTCGGTATCGATATCGACATGCGAACGGATTTCCTGCACGACCCGGTCGTAATCCCAGCCGGCGTCCGCGAAGCGACTACCGTGCTCGGGGCTGAGTACGAGGATGGCATCGAAACCTTGGACCAGCTTCGGATGGTGCACCGACCGCAGGCAGACGGCCATCGAGGCCGCGAGCCCCTCGGGATCACGCGTCTTCTGGTCGACGATGCATCGAGGCGCCTCGCCGGCAAAAACGGTGATCGCGTCGACGCCGGGTGCGACGCCGTGATGTTCGGCGAGTGGACCGAACGGCGTATCGGGACGTTCGGCGAAACAAAACGACAGCTTTCCGGGGTTGCCTTGCGTGGCCCGATCGACGCCGCCCGGGCGGCCACCGCCGACGTTGCGGACGACCAGCTGCAGGGCACGACCAATCGTCAGGTTGGCCCGATTGCCCTGTCCGAGTGCGTTGCCCTCGGAGTTCATCCCGATCCGCCGCGTGCCGGGACCGCTGCACACGATCACCGGACCCACCGGCATCGTCGTGGCGAGTACGCCGTGCATATTGAACTCATCGGTGCACACGGCCTCGACCGCGGTCAGCACCCACGGCAGGTACTCCGGCAGACACCCCGCCATGACCGCCGCGATCGCGACCTTCTCGACAGTCACCGGGACGAGATCGGGCGGAATGACGGCGACGACATCCTGCGGGCCTCGCGTCGTACCGGTGAGCATCCGCAGCACACGCTCCTCGGTGGGAGGTACGACGGGGAGGCCATCGGTCCATCCGCGCGAGAAAAGCGCCTCGAACTCATCCTCTTGCTCCGCCAACTCCACGTGGCGCGAGTGCAGGCTCGACCCCTCGAACTTCACGCGGAGCGCGTCGACCAGGTCAGGGTCGACCGACAGCGACCCGCAACCCGGACGGTGTTCTGGTAGGTCCGGTCCGAGTCCGTCGATACCGGCGACCCGCTCCCATTCACTGCGCATCCATCCGACGGTCCGCTCGACCTCGTGGCCGTCCTTGACCCGGATCAGCGTGGGCACCGTCTCGATGTCCAGATGCCAGCTCACCTCAAGCTCGGTGTCGTCGACCGGATCGACGCCGGCCGGAAACTGCAGATCGTCCTGGGTATAGACGGTCAGTGCGACGTCGTCGCGGCCCGTGAGTGACTGCAGCACCGGCTCGACGAGCTGGCAGGTCGCGCACTCCTGCTTCACGATGGCCACTAAACCATTAGGCAGGTCGATCGAGGTGCTCATAAGTCCTCCAACGTTGCAGAAGTACGGCCGCCTAGCACACTAACGGCCAGTCCATTGTGGCGCGCGTTTCTCGAAGAATGCCGAGACGCCTTCGGTGCGGTCCTCGGACGCGTACACCGCCGTACGCGCCTTCTCGGTGAGCGTCCAGCCCAGCTCGTCGTTAGTAGCGACGGATGCGCGGATCGCCTCGAGCGCAAGCTGTACGGCGACCGGTCCGTTCTGACAGATTTTGTCGGCGAGCGCCTTCGCGGCCTCTAGCGCCGTACCGGTCGGCACCACCTGGTTGGCGAAGCCGAGCTCGGCGGCGCGCTGTGCAGAGATCGAGTCACCCGTCAAGATCAGCTCCGTCGCGATGTTGAGGGGAAGGGCACGCGGTCCACGAAAGAGGCCAGCGCATGCCGGGATCAGTCCCCGCTTGACCTCAGGCAGCCCAAATGTTGCCGTCTCCGAGGCAATCACCAGATCGCAGGCCAGCGCGATCTCCATCCCGCCGCCGAGTGCCATGGCCTCGACGGCAGCGATCAGCGGTTTGCGCCGTTGGCGCCGGATGATCGCATATTCGCCGCCGCGTTCGGTGTAGTAGTCACCCTCCGACTTCAGGTCGCTGCCTGCGCTGAAGGCGACGCTGCTGCCGGCGAGTACGCCGGCCCACAGAGCCGAGTCATCCTCAAGCTCGTTGAACGCGACGTCGAGCTGATCGGCCATCGCCCGATCGACCGCGTTGCGTTTCGTGTCGCGTTGCATCGTGATGATGAGGACGTGGCCGTCGCGCTTCGTGGCGACAAGGTCGGCTGGCATCGGCGTACTCCATGGATTGTCGGGTGGTATCTCGTCTGACCGTACCGCCGCGCTCTGTCGATGGACATCGCACTCATCCTCGTGAGGTATGTGCGGCCAGCCGTGAGGTGGCGACCGCCCACGCTTCCGCGATCCGTTCACCGCCGTGGCCTTCGTCCTCGATGACGATAAGTTCACTGCCGCGCCAGGCATTATGCAAGTCCCACGCAGTCTGGACCGGCCCACTGATGTCGCGCCGACCGTGGATGAGTACGCCGGGGATCCCTGCCAGTTTGGACATCGCGCCGATCAACCCGCCCTCTGGCGCGAAGCCGAGGTTGCTCCAATAGTGGGTCACGAGTGTCGCGAAAACCTGACGGAAGGAGGGGTCGTCGTATCGGGAGTCGCGCTGCTTGTTGGCGCCGGCACCGATCTGGATGTGTACCTCCTCCCATCGGCACCACGCCACTGCGGCGGCGCCCCGTACGTCGGGATCGGGATCGGACAACAGTCGCGCATAGGCGTCGACAAGCCTGCCTTTGCCTGGCATGTAACCGATATCGGCCGCCGCCGCGTATCCGGCGAACTCGTCCCAGGCCTCGGGGAAGACCCGACCTACAGTTTCGGTGATCCACTCGACCTCGGCCGCGCTGGTCGTGGTCACCGCGGTGAGCACGATCCCGCGGACCTTGTCCGGATGCGCTTGCGCATAGGCGAGCGCGAGCGTCGACCCCCATGAGGCGCCACTGAGCAGCCACCGGCGTACGCCGAGATGCCTACGCACCGCCTCCATGTCTGCGATCAAGTGCGGCGTGGTGTTTTCGGCGAGGTCGTAGCCGGCTTTGTTGGCCAACGGACGACTGCGCCCGCAGCCGCGCTGATCGAGCGAAATGATCCGATAGAGGGCGGGGTCGAACATCCGCCGGTAGCCGTTACCCGCGCCGCTCCCCGGACCGCCGTGCAGGTAGATCGCCGGAATCCCGTCTGGATTACCGGACTCTTCCCAGTAGATCTCGTGCCCATTGCCTACTGGCAGCATCCCGGTCGCGGTGGGTTCGCATGATGGAAACACGTGGTGAGTCTATGGCTAGTGCGGTGGGAACGGAATTGCAGACAATGGCGGAATTAGCGTTGCCTCCTCGATGCGCCTCCAACTCGGTGGTCATCCTCGCGAGCGCTCGAGGGCTACGACGGGAAGCGCGCGAGCGACCTTAGCTTGATAGTCGGCAAAACCCGGCGCCGTCTGGACGATGCGCTCGAACAGCTGGCGTCGCTCGTCGCCTTCAGTCGGGATCGCGACCGCGGCGTACGTCTCGGTCCCGACTTCCACCCTGACCATCGGGTGCGCAAGGATGTTGCGGTACCACGCCGGGTGCGCCGGGGACCCGCCCGCCGAACCGACGACGAGAAGCCTTGCGCCATCGCGAATGTAGGCCAGCGGAGAGGTCTGCTCCAGGCCGGTCTTTGCGCCGACTGTTGTGAGCAACAACAGGTCGCCGCCCTCGAACGGGCCGCCGACGCGGCCTTCGTTGGCGCGGAACTCTTCGACAACGGGGCGATTGAAGCCGTGGATTCGTGGTGCGGGCGCGGCAAACGGATGTACGGGTTGGGGCATAGAAACTCCTTGAATAAGTGCAAACTTAGGTAATTGCCAGACAGGAAAACGGCATGAATAATGGCGGCTGCGGGCAGCCGATACGTATCAAAAGGTCCGTTGCAGGACGGAGAACCGCGGCTCTCAAGCCGCGACGGAGGCGTCAGATCAGACGCGTGAAGTGTTGACTCACAATGGCCTCCGGAAAATGTGGGCGCCTCCATGAAGCCGCCTAACTACTCGGCGACCGCACGCGACGCGGCTACATTTATACCTACGAACGAGCGAAATCGCAATGACCGCGCCGAAGCCGGCGAGTAGTCTGCATGGCGTGGCGGCTAAACGTGACCAACCGGCACGCGTCGAAGACATCGCAGAGCTAGCATCCGCGATGCCCGGTGTCGCGGTCGAAATTGGGCCGGCGGGCAATGCGATCTATCAGGTGCGCAAGAAGTCCTTCGTGTTTTTCCGTACGCCGCGGCCGGACGCCGTCGACCCGGACACCGGCGAGCGCTACACCGACGTCATCGTCTTCTGGGTCGAGTCCGAGAAGGACAAGCTTGCGCTGGTCCAGGACGAGTCGTCGCCGTACTTCACCACACCACATTTCAACGGGCATCGGTCCGTGCTGTTGCGCGCGAGCCGGATCGGCGAGATCAGCCGCGACGAGCTGGCCGAGCTGATTCAGGATGCCTGGCTTGCCCGCGCGCCGGTCCGCCTAGCCCGCACCTGGCTGGCCGACCACGGCCTCGGCTAGAAGCGCCCGAGAACGCGCATTGATGCTCGCCGCAGGGTGGCGTGACAAGGAGGGACGTGCGCCGGTCCAGGAGCAGCCGGACTCACACGCTCGCCGTACGACGACGCGACCGTTTCCTGTCGGCGCCCGCTAGTAGCCTTGGACAGATGTCAGGCAATAACGTCATCATCGGTGCTCACGTCCTCGACGACGACCCTCTAAGCGAAGGCAAGGAGCGCGACGCCCAGGTCGTCCAGTTCTTCCTCGCCGATCCGCAAGGCTGGAAGGCGCCGAAGCCGCGCGACGACCAGGACGCGCTCGCCAACTCGTGGGACAACGACAAGATCGCGGTTTTCATCCACTCGCCGTACGTCCTCAACCTCGCCTCGACCAACAACCGGATCCGGATTCCGTCACGAAAGATGCTGGCCGCGCATTCGAAAGCTGCGGCGGCGGTCGGCGCGCGCGGCCTCGTCGTACACGGTGGACACGTCACGAAGGACGACGATCCGGCCAAAGGTGTCGACAACTGGCGCAAAGCGTTTGAGGAGGCCGAGAAGCGCGGCGGTTTCGAGGTGCCGATCCTGATCGAAAACACCGCCGGCGGCAGCTACTCCATGGCGCGCACGCTCGATGAGATCGCCCGGCTCTGGGACGTGATCGGCGACTACAAACCCGGGTTTTGCCTCGATACCTGTCACGCTTTCGCGGCCGGGATCGACCTGGTCAGCGCCGTCGAGAAGATCAAGGCCATCACCGGGCGGATTGATCTCGTGCACTGCAACGACTCACGCGACGAGTTCGGCTCCAGCCGCGACCGGCACACGACGATCGGCGAGGGCACCATCGAACCGGAGCAGTTGGTCGAGGTCATCAAGGCAGCGGACTGCCCCGTCGTGTGCGAGACACCGGGCGACAAGCAGGCGCAGGACATCGCCTACCTCCGCGGACATCTCGGCTGAGGACCGGCCGTCAGTGACGGATCGCCGGGATTTAGTGACGGATCGCGAGATATACGTGACGGATCGGTGGGGCGGGAGCTACGGATCGACCGGATGACGAGTACGGCGAGCACGATCACCGCCGCCGCCCGCACCACCAGCGCAAACCCGAGCCACGGATAGTCCACGCCGCTCAGCAGCCGGGTTGTCTTGTTGTGCGCGGCCAGGTCGACGTTCTGGGCGTTGATATTGCGCTGGATAAGCCACAGCATGGTCATCAGCCACACCACCGCCTCGGTCACCTGCCACGGGATCAGCGCCCGCCAGTCCGGGAGGGCAAGCGCCGCCAGCGGCAGCAGATAGAGCGAATACTGAGCGCTCCAGTCCTTGCTGGTCAGCAGGTACGCCGCCACGAGCAGGAACGCAACCTGCGCGAACGTCGGAGCCGTCGGCGCGGTGAGCACCAGCCAGCCGATCGCGACCACCAGTACACCGAGCGACACGATCACCAGGATGTCGAGGGTGCCCGCGCGAAGCAGAGGTCTGTAGGCAAACTGATCCTCACTCGACAGCGCCCGCTGAGCCATGTCCCACAAGCTCGCCGGGTTGGCATCCCGCCCCCAGCCGCCGGCGTATGCCAATCGCCACCCGTCCCATGCGCCGAGCATCACCGGGACGTTGACCACGAGCCAAGTCACGATCGCGACCCCGATCGCGCGCAGCGCCGGACGCCAACTGCCGGTGCGCCAGGCGAGCAGGGCGAGCGCAATCAAAAGCACGATCGGGTAGATCGCCGCGCTGATCGCCAGCCCGAAGAACAGCCCGGCGAGCCTGGATCGTCGTCGTACCCACAACATCACCGCGACCGACGTCAGCGCGACGGCAAAAAGAGTCCAGTCGGTGAACGCCTGCACGAACACCAACGGTGACAGAGCGACCAATGCCGCGTCCCAGACGCGCCGGCCCGCTGTCTTCGCGGTCGCCCATACCGACGCGTAGTAGCACAGCCCAAGGAACAGACATGCCACGACGAAGTAGCCCTCATAGCCGGAGAGCGCACGGCCCTTGTCAAAAATCGACCCCGACAGCGCATTAACCGGTGCGGCGATGGCGTTGGCGATATACATGACGGCGCCGGTCAGCACGGGGGCTTGCACGGCTCCCGGGTACGACGGGTTACTTGGGTCGGCCGGGTGCTCTCCCGGGTTGTAGTCGAAGTACGGCGTGGCGTTGGCGTCGAGCCCGTCGGTGTGCCACAGCGCCGCGACATCGGAGTAGCACATGTGAGTGAGCTGCGTGTTGTTAGTCCACGGATCGTAGGCGCACGGGCGTTCCTTCACCCACGCGAACAGCAGCGTCAGGGTCGCGAAGGCCAGCAGGATCCGCAACGGCGTGAAGAACCGCGCCTTGCCGACCTCGGCGTGTTTGCCCCATGGGCCGCCAATGATCGTGCTCGCCGCGCGGGCAACGGGATCTTCCCAGGTCGGAATCACGCGTGGCGACCTCTCGTGCGGCTCGCTCACACCTGCCGTCCGCCAGCGATCGACTGCATCGAACGCTAGCCCCCAGGGCCGAGGAGGCCGGGAACGAGCTGACCAGGAGGTTTCGTCGGCGGGCTTGCGGGCGGCGTCGACGGCGATGAAGATGACGAAGCCGGCGGTGGCGTGGTCGGAGGAGTCGTCGGGGGCGTAGTCGGGGTGGTCGGCGGCGTGGTCGGAGGAGTCGTCGGGGTAGTCGAACCTGCCGGCGGGCTCGACGGTTCGGTCGACGGGGTCGATCCACCCGAGTTGCCCGAATTACCGGAGTTACCCGAACTACTCGATCCGCCCGAGCTCCCCTTCGTGGCCTTGATGACCGCCTTGTTGGGCAGCTTTTCGACCGGCTTGCCGTCCAGCGCGGCATCCATGTATTGCTGCCAAATCTTCCCTGGGATGCCTGCGCCGTAGATGATCTTGCCGGCCGACGTCAGGATCGGATCCGAGGCGTCGGTACCGATCCAGACTGCCGTGCTGAGCTGCTTCGGCGTGTAGCCGACCATCCAGGCGTCCTTGTTGTTTTCGTCGCCGAGCTGCACGGTCCCGGTCTTCGTGGCGCTCGGACGACCCTTGGCCAGCGAGTCGTGCGAGTAGCTCGCCACGTCGTCGAGCGCGTACGTCACGTCGTTGGCGACGTCCGGCGAAATGACTTGTTTGCCCGCATTCTTGTGCTCGTAGAGAACCTTGCCGGCAGCGTTGGTGATCTTCTGGACCATGTACGGCGCGTTGTAGACCCCGTCATCGGCGAAGGTCGCGAACGCCGACGCCATGTCCTTGACGGTGACCTCGTACTGGCCGATTCCGATACCTGAGGCGACCGTTCCGTCCGTCTCCTGAAGAGTCGGGGTACCGGTGTCGATCCGCTTCGGCGCGATGCCGAGCAGGTGCGCCATCGCGGCCACCTTCGCGCCGCCGAGGTCGTAGGTCAGCCCATAGAACGTCGTGTTGTAGGAGTGCGTGATCGCCGTCTTGAGCGAGCAGGAGCTACAGCCCGAGCCACCAGAGTTGCGCACCGGTTGCGTGCGGTCTGGGAAGTACTGCGGCGACGAGCCGTCGCGCAACGTGCTGTCGGCGTAACCGTTTTCCAGTGCCGTCGCGAGCACGAATGGCTTGAACGACGAGCCAGGCTGGCGATAGCCGCGGCCGGCGTAGTCAAACCCGGTGCCCTGCGAGTTGCCGTAGTACGCGACGATCGCGCCGCTGGTCGGATCGACCGACACCAGAGCGGGGATCAGGTTTTGCGGCTGCCCTTCGAGCTGTTGCTGTACCGCCGCCACCGCTTGGCTCTGGTACGCCGGCGAGATCGTGGTGGTGACCTTGAGACCTTCGCTGTAGACCTTGTCTTCGTCGTACCCCAGTGCGGCCAACTCGTTCTTCACCCGGTTGACGATGACGCCTTCGGGCCCATTCAGCTGGTTGAGCTTGCCCGGTCCGATCGGCAGCACCTGCGGGTACGCCGCCTCTTTGGCCTGCGCCGAGGTGATCCAGCCCTTCTCCTTCAGCCCACTCATCACATAGTCCCACCGCGCCTTCGCGGCCTCGGGATGGTTCTGCGGGTCGTAGCCGGCGGGGCTGCGGATACTCGAGGCCAATACCGCGCCCTCGGAGACAGTCAGTTGTTGGACGGGCTTACCGAAGTACACCTCGGAGGCTGCTTCTATCCCGTACGCGCCACGCCCGAAGTAGATCGTGTTGAGGTAGTAGCCGAGGATCTGGTCCTTGGTGTATTCCTGCTCGAGCTTCACCGACATGATGAGCTCTTTGAACTTGCGACTGAGCGTCTTCGCGTCACTGAGGTAGGCGTTCTTCACGTACTGCTGGGTGATCGTCGAACCACCCGGTGTCTCGCTGGTCGTGAGGTTGAGCCAGACCGCGCGCAGAATCCCGCTCGGCGAGAAGCCGGGGTCGGTGTAGAAGCTGCGGTTTTCGGCGGACAGCACGGCCTTCTGCACGTGATCGGGCACCGCGCTCAGGGGGACGATCGTGCGGTTTTCCTGGCCGAGCCTGGCCATCTCCGTCGTACCGTCGTTGTAGTAGATCGTGGAGACCTGGCTGGTGGACAGGTCCTCGGGGCGCGGCACGTCGATTGCCTTGTACGCGTACCCGATGAGGCCGGCACCGACAAACGTAATGACCGCCAGCGCGAGCACGATGACTCGGGTGATCTTGAAACTGCGGCTGTACGGGCGCTGCGGCTTGCGGAAGGTATTAGCGAACACCGCTACCCCACCACCGTCTCATCCCGAAAATCAACCGCGCTCCTCCCACATTCCTGATTAGCCGACGCTACTTACGAACGCGTCGCTTACCAGTATCCGGGTCTGCCGGTACGCCGGTGACAAAAGACTCGATCAGGTGGTTCCAATCACAAGTCGTACACACCTCAACGACGTACACGCTGAACTCTGACACTCGGGCCGCCATAGATGCAATCTGCCGCGCTGTCTTGGCCTGACCTGATCCAACTTTCCACTGGTCGCCGTACACGTAATGCACCAGCGTGACGTTTTCCACCCGGCACACCGGGCACGGCCGATCGGTCTTGTCACCGTGGTATCTCGCCGCCCGCACCAAGTAGGGATGCGCGTCGCACACCTCGGTCTGGCCCCGCCTGCCGGCGCGCAGGTCGGCCAACGCGGCGCGGCGCTGGAAGGTGTAGTCGACAAATGCCCGTTGGATCACCCAACCAGGGTACTGCGCATGCCTTGCCGGCGACTTTGATCCGGGTTAACGCCTAGAGTTCCGAGCATGGGTTCGCGCATTTTTCGGTGGTTCGACCGGCACACCTGGGCTGGCGACGCCGTACTCGCAACCATTTTGATCGTCCCGATCGTCGGTGCTTACCTGTTCGCCGCGGGCAGCGGTACATCGTGGGCGGCGCCGCTGATGTCCTTTCTGATGCTCGCGCCGCTGTATTTCCGGCGCCGGTTTCCGGCGTACGTCGTCATCGCCACCGTCATCGTGTGCTTGATCTCGGTGGCGTTCTGGCACGAGCAGACGGCGTTCGATCCGCTGGCGTCGATCATCGCCGTACCGATCGTCGTCCACGCCGCAGTGAAGTACGGGCCGCGTCCGCTGTGGTGGTTTTCGCTCGGCGCCGGCCTCGTCGGATCGATCCTCGCGCCGCTGTACGCATGGCGTAACGCCGATCCACTCAACGGCATCGCGTGTTTCGCCGTCGTACTGGTCGCCTTCCTGGTCGGCCTGCACCAGCGGACGAAGCGCGAGACCCACCTCGCCGAGGTCGCCTCGCTCGCCGAACGCAACCGACTGATGGAGGTCGAGCGCGAGCAGTCGACCACGATCGCGGTCGCCCGTGAACGCGCCCAGCTCGCCGCCGAGACTCACGACATCATCGCGCACACCCTGGCCGTCATCGTCAGTCAAGCCGACGGCGCGGTGATGGCCGTCGAGAAGCGTCCGGAGGTTGCCGCGACCGTGCTCGCACAGATCGCCGACACCAGCCGCGACGCGCTCGGTGAGATCCGCGGTCGGGTCGCGGCGTTGCGCGCCAGCGCTTCGGACCCGAGCGCCGACCTTCATCCGACACGGTCACTCGCCGACCTCGACTCCATGATTGCCAAGGTGCGCGCGACCGGGCTCGTGATCGACGTACGCCGGACCGGGCAGCTCGAGCTCGCGCCTCTCGGCCTACAGCTTGCGACCTACCGGATCGTGCAGGAGGCGCTGACCAACGTCATCAAGCATGCGGGACCGTCCGCCGCCGTGACGATCTGCCTTGAGGTGGCGGGCGACGTACTTTCGGTACGCGTCGACGACGATGGGCGCGGCTCCGCCGCAGCGAGTAACGCTCCGGGTAACGACGGTCTGGGCAACGGGATTACCGGCATGCGTGAGCGTGCCCAGCAGTACGGCGCGACGCTGCGGGCCGGTCCGCGGGTCGGTGGCGGCTTTAGTGTGTCGGCGGTGTTCCCGCTGACCCGAACAGGAGTTGATAGATGAGCATCGGCGTACTACTGGTCGACGACCAGGCGCTTGTCCGCGGCGGGCTGGCTATGGTCATCGAATCGCAAGACGATATGCGAGTCGTCGGCGAAGTCGGAGACGGCGAGGCGGTCGTCGCACAACTTCGTCGCGTGCCGGCCGACGTCGTGTTGATGGACATCCGGATGCCGCGCGTCGACGGGATCTCCGCGACCGAGCAGGTGCTAGAGGAGTTCGGCGACCGCGCGCCCAAGGTGCTGATCCTAACGACGTTTGACACCGACGAGCATTTACACGCGGCACTGCGCGCCGGCGCCGCGGGGTTCATCCTCAAAGGGGCGCCTGCTTACGTAGCGTGTCGGGCTAGGACTTGTTGGCCTTCTCGGCGTGCTCGTCGTACATCTTCATCACCAATGCCGCATGCGTAGCTCCGGCACCGGCACGCAACGCCGCCGCGATGAGGCCGGTCTCGGCGACCTCTTGCTTCGTCGCACCGACCTTGACGGCATTGGCCGTGTGCGCATCGAGGCAGTAAGGGCACTGGGTCACGTGCGCTGCCGCGAGTGCAATCAATTCGCGGTACTTGCGCGGGATAGCGCCGTCCTCAATGCCCACGATGTTGTCCAGCGCGAGCCACGCCGCGAACTCGCGCGGAGCGTTCTCCTTGAGGTCCTTGAGATGCTTCATGTCCGAGTGATCGTGATAAGCAGTCATGCCGTGACTCTACGACCGTGGTCGTACCCACGACCAGGCCGGATCAGACTCTCGTCGTACGCCGTACCCACAAGGTCGAGACGTCGCTCCGATGTGCCCGACCTGGACGTTTTCCTAGCCTCGTAAGAGTTCGACGAAAACCTACGACGTAAGGAAATTTCACCATGCCGAGCGAGGCACGCGCCCTGCAAGATCCCCCTCAAGCCCCGATCGGCGGCCGGACGCTGGCGGCGGTCAGCGCCCGCGATGTGAGCAAGGTGTACGGCGACGGTCAGGGCCGCGTCGTAGCCGTCGACAACGTCAGCATCGCCTTCGGTCAGGGCTCCTTTACCGCGATCATGGGTCCGTCCGGTTCAGGCAAGTCGACGCTGATGCATTGCTTGGCTGGCCTGGACACCGTCGACCAGGGCTCAATCGAGATCGGTGGCCGCGAGATCACGACGCTGCGCGACCGCCAGGTCACCGAGCTGCGCCGCGACCACATCGGCTTCATCTTCCAGTCCTTCAACCTGCTGCCCACCCTCACCGCTCGGCAGAACATCGTGCTGCCGATCGAACTGGCCGGCAAGAAGATCGACAAGTCACGGCTCGACTTCGCCGCGCGCCGGCTTGGCATCGAAGGACGGCTCGATCACCTGCCCAGCCAGTTGTCAGGCGGCCAACAGCAGCGAGTCGCGATCGCGCGGGCCCTGATCACGTCGCCGGACGTCATCTTCGCCGACGAACCCACTGGCGCGCTCGACACCAGGTCCGGGCAGAACCTCCTCGACATTCTGCGCACGGCCTCCCGCGAGGGCGGACAAACCATCGTGATGGTCACACACGACCCGATCGCTGCGACGTACGCCGACCGCGTGGTGTTGCTGTCCGATGGCCAGCTGGTCGGCCAGATCGAGAAGCCGACGTCCGACGACGTACTCGACGCGATGCGCGGACTGGGGGCATGAGCATGCTCAAAACAGCCTGGGCCGAGCTCAAACATCGACCGACGCGGCTGGTCGCCGTACTCGTCGCGATTGCCATCGGAACCGCTTTTGCCTCGGCGGCCGCGGTCTTCGGCTCCACCGCCGGCGCCGCTATCGAACGCGCCGTCGCTCAACCGCTGGCGCCAGCGGATGTCGTGGTCAGCATGGAAACCGACGATCCGGCTGCCGTCGACAAGGCAGGTCAGGCTCTGCGCGATGACCCGTCCGTGAGCGCGTCGGCGATGATCGGGTTGGGCTTCTTCGACATCGTGGATGACAGCGCGGCCACGATGCGGGTAGAAAGCGACCCTGGAGCCGCAAGCTTGCGCACCACCGAACTGTCGGCGGGCGCGTGGCCCAAGGACGCAGCGCAGGTCACGCTCGACCCGGGCACGGCGAAAGCCCGCGGGTTGCACGTCGGCGACCAGTTCGCGATCAAGCCGTATGGCGAGGGCGCGGCGCCCATCACGCTGAAGGTCGTCGGCATCACCAAAGCGGATTCGGGACTGCTCGCGGCCGATCGAGGTACGTCGTATGTCACCGCGGCCTTCTTCCTCGACAACCACGAGCTGACTACGACGAAGTACATCGCGCAGCTGGCGGACGGGGCGTCGGCCGACGCGGCGGTCACCCATCTGAAGACGCAACTCGGCTCGGACGCGACCGTCGTGACCGGTGACACCGCGCGGCAGGACGCCGTACAGCAGGCCTCGGGAGGAACCACGGTCATCTCGACGATCCTCGGGGTGTTCGCCGCGATCGCGCTGGCCGTCGCCGCGATCGTCATCGCTAACACGTTCACAATCCTGCTCACTCAGCGTCGTCAACAAATCGCACTACAGCGGCTAGTTGGCGCGACAAGTGCGCAGGTACGCCGCCAGGTGCTGATCGAAGCGACCGCGATCGGCGTGGTCGGCTCGGTGCTCGGCACCGGTCTCGGCGTCGGCATTGCGGTCATTGGCGCACACCTCACCGGGCTCACGGACGCTGGGATCCGGCTCTCACCTCTCGGTCTCGGCTTCGCGCTCGTCGTGGGAGTCGTCGTGACCGTGCTGGCTGCCCTAGCCCCTTCCGCCCGAATCATGGGTATCGCGCCCATCGCGGCGCTGCGCCCGGTCGAGGCTTCGGTCGGCGGCAAGCAGCTGAGCACCACCCGCAAGGTCGTCTCGTTCGTCCTCACGATCCTCGGCCTCGTGCCGCTGTTATTGGGCGCTTGGACGGGTCAACTGGTGATCGCGACCGGCGGCGGAATAGTGACCGTCATCGGGATTCTCCTTGGTGCGCAGCTGATAGTTGCACCGATGACTCGCCTGCTGGGTGGACCGTTCCGCGCGTCGGGTACACCGGGCAAGATGGCGGTGGCCAATGTCCTGCGCCATCCCGCCCGCGCCACCAGCACCGCTACCGCACTGATCGTCGGTGTGGGGCTCATCGTCACGCTTCAGGTCGCTGCCGCGTCGGCACGCGCGACCGTGCTCCAGCAGGTCGACATGTCCGGCGACGAGCGCAAGTCGCTGAGCAGCGTTCTCGACGTTATGACCACGGTTGCGTCGTCGATGCTGGCGGTCGCCGCCGTCATCGCGGTCGTCGGTATCGCCAATACGCTCGCCCTGTCGGTCATCGAGCGCACCCGCGAGTCGGGTCTGATGCGCGCACTTGGCCTGCAGCGCAGTCAGATGCGCGGCATGCTCATGGCCGAAGGACTGCTCCTGGCACTGGTCGGTACGACGATCGGCGTCGTACTCGGTATCGGCTTCGGGCTGGCCGGGGCTGCGTCCGCCGTTCAAGAACTCGGCCTGGTCGTGGCTATCCCGTGGCTGCAGATGGGTGTGGTCGTCGTACTGGCGCTGGCCGGCGGCGTACTGGCCTCGGTCATGCCGGCCCGCAAGGCGGCCCGCGTCGCTCCGGTCACCGCGCTCGCCACCGCTTAACCGTGATCTAGGCGAGGTCGATGAGTATGCGTGAGCGCGAGGCCTGACTGCGTCGCCAGCGGCTTACTTCGCACTTCTCCCGTTGTAGTCAATGGCAACACCTAACCAAAAGGACAGCTGCTCATCACTCGTAATCGATTCGGCCGATACCGAGATCCAACCGGGTCCCATCGTCCTGCCGGTCCCCATCTCCGCCTGCGACGCTCCAGGCAAACGGGTCAGTTCGTCGTGCCGTTCGGCATCGACACGGACCAGCAGGGCACCGCGTTTCCGTGCGCTGGCGACCATCTTGTTCCTAACCATGAACGACCGGCCGCCGAACATCGGTACCTCTCGTGTCGACGACTCATCGGCGAGCAGTGCGCGCAGACGTTCGACCAGATCAGACTGCGGGGCGTACTGGTTACGCATCGGCAGGCGGGCCGAAGGAGAGGCGGTCGAAGATGAGAACGCTTTCGGTGATCTTCCCGTCGTGGACAGTGAAACACTCGGCGGCCGGCGCCGTACTAGTCGCCGCGGTCTGTGGGTAGTAAAACAGCGCCACGCGGTCCCCGTCATTAAATTGAGCGATGTCGGACAGACCGGTCAGGGCAGGCGCAAAACCAGCGATGAACTGGCGGTAGGCCTCTTTGCCGCTGAGGTCAACTCCCGGTGCGCGGCAGGTGATGTTGTCGGCGACCCGGTTCATGGCCCGATCGATGTCTCCGGTGGTCCACGCCCGGTGATAGTCCTGCACGATGTCGTATGCGGTTGTCTGCGCCATGAAGTGCTCCTTCGTTGACAGTCATTGGCTGCGGCTTCAGCCGCGGATCGGTCGCCAGTGGTCGGGGCCGGCGTCTCCACCTGATGCCGCAGTGCGCAGCCGTTGCAGGAAGTGCTGCCAGCCGTCGGTGTGGCCCTCCACCTCGGTCTCGGGAAGGTCTGAGTGGGTCAAGTGGACTCGCGTGCCGCATTCGATGGCGGTGAGCCGGAACTCGACCGTGGAGGCGCCCGCCGGTAGATCAGCATTTCCAGCGATTCCCCATGAGACGATCACGCGCGTGGGTGGCTCGACGTACAAATATCGGCCCCTGATCGGGTAACCGGCGATGTCGACAGCAAAGCCTCCACCGGGGCGCGGATCGAGTTCGGCGTACTGGCCCATCCAGGCCGTCATTCCTGCCTCAGTGGTCAGATACTCGAAGACCGCAGCCGGGGGCGCGTCGATGTCGATCGAACTCGTGTAGTCAGCCATGACGGCCCAGTTCCCGCGATTCGACCGCGGCCTTGAGGGCCGAAAGCTTCGTGGGCCAAAAATCGTCCAAGTACGAACGCACCGCTGCCAATCCGTCGGCTTTGACGGCGTACAAGTGACGCGTTCCTTCGCGGGTGCTCGCGGCCAGTCCGGCAGCGCGCAGTACGCCGAGATGATGCGATGTCGTCTGTTGCGACAGTCCGACCCGCTCGGCGATGAAGCCCACCGCACGCGGTTCAACACGGATTGCGGCGAGGATCTTGCGCCGGTTCGCATCGGCCAGCGCACGCAGGTCGAGGTCGAGGTCGAGGTCGAGGTCGGCGCCGGCGGCTGGTTCAGCGCTCATCACTATCCCCTCGGTCGGCTAGCGCAACCTTATCACAAGCGCCCACTTGTACTCATGTTCATGAGTACAAGTGATTCGAAGAGTTTCGTGACGGACGGCGGGACATTCGTGACGGACGGCGGGACATTCGCGACGGACGGCGGGACATTCGTGACGGACGGCGGGACATTCGCGACGGACGGCGGGACATTCGCGACGGACGAGCGGACTTTCGTGACGGATCGCCGGGGTTAGGTCGGTGCGCCTTCCGGAGCCTCGGCGGGCGCGGCCGTCACGACCTCCGCTTTCGTCGTATCGCGCGCGGCGTGCCTGCCGGACGTGACGCGGAAGACCACCGCGATCAGCGACATGACACCGATCGCCGTTGCGACCGAGCCGACGGACTCGCCCGCGAAAGGTACGGCGAGCGCGCCGACCGCGAACTGCGTGAGGCCCTGCAACGCCGACGCGGACCCTGCGCGCTTGCCGTGGTTCTGCATCGCGATCGCGATCCCGTTTGGCGAGCCGAAGCCGTGCGAGGAAGTCGTGAGGAAGAAACCGGGCAGGACCAGCCACAGCGGGTGGGACGGCAGCAGCGCCGCGGCGGCAAGAAGCAACGTCGAGGCGACGACGCCACCGATCGCGATCGTCTGCCGTTGCGTCGGGGTCCAGAATCTCGTGAGCCGGTTGAGCTGGCTGAAGATGATGAAACCGGTCCCGTTGCACGCGAAGAACACGGCGTACTGGACCGGGGTGAAGCCGTAAATGTCCTGCAGGATGAACGACGAGCCTGAGATGTAGACGAAGACGGTTCCGCAGACAAATGCGACCGCCCCTGCTCCGTATCGCCATGAGGGGTCTTTGAGGATCGCCTTGAAGTCATTGAGGATCGGCGCGGCACCGCCGCTGCGCCGATTATCGACATGCAGCGTCTCGGGCAAGAAGAGCGCCCCGGCGAGCATGCAGGCCGCAATAATCGACAGTACGACGAAGATGCCGCGCCAGTTGGTGATCTGGGTGAGCAGGCCGCCCGCGAGCGGCGCCGCGATGGGCGCAAGACCGAGCAGCATCATCACGGTCGTGAGCATCTTGACCATCTGCTCGCCCACGCAACGGTCACGAATCACCGCGCGCGCGATCACAACGCCGGCACCCCCGCCGAGGCCCTGAAGAAACCGGAAAGCGATCAATAGCCAGATGTTTGGCGCGACAACACAGGCCGCCGAGAACACCATGAACAGCGAGATCCCGATCATCAGCGGCTTGCGGCGACCGAATGCATCACTGAAGATGCCGGTGACCAGTTGGCCGCACGCCAGGCCGACCATGCACGCAGTCAGCGAAAGCTGCGCCTGCGACGCGCCAATACCCAAGTCGTTGGCGAGCTGCGGCAACGCCGGCAAGTAGAGGTCGAGCGCGAACGGACCGACGGCCGACAACGCCCCTAAGAGCGCAATGACGGCTAAAGGCATGTGGTGATTGTTTCGCACTACTAACAACCACCGGGCCCCGGGTAGTAGTTAGATCGACGGAGCGGTTTTGGCGGGGGTCTTCTTGAGCTCCTTCAGTACGAGGTCGATCGCGAAATCGAGCTGTACGTCGTTGCGGGCCACCAGATCCTGCGGCGCGACCGGCACCTCGATGTCCGGGTCGACGCCGTAGTTCTCGACCGACCAGCCGAACTTCTCAAACCAGAACGCGTAACGCGGCTGCGTCACCGACGTACCGTCGACGAGCGAGTAGCGACCGTCGATGCCGACGACACCGCCCCAGGTGCGGGTGCCGATGACCGGGCCGAGCCCGAGAGAGCGGATCGCGGCGGTAACGATGTCGCCGTCCGATCCGGCGTGCATGTCGGTGACTGCGACCATCGGACCGCGGCGCGCGTCGACCGGGTACGAGTACGGCTCGTAGCCGCGGCTGATGTCCCAACCCACGATCGTGCGGGCCAGCTTCTCGATGATCAACTGCGAGGTGTGCCCGCCGCGGTTGCCTCGTACGTCGACGACGACAGCGTCCCGGCCAATCTCGGTGCGCAGGTCGCGGTGCAGTTGCGCCCAACCGGCCGACACCATGTCCGGCACGTGCAGGTAGCCGACCTTGCCGCCGGTCTTGTCGTGCACGTAGCGGCGCCGGTCGTTGACCCAGTCTTGGTAGCGGAGGCTGAACTCCTCGCCAATCGGCGTGACGACTACACGCCTCGGGCGCGCTCCCCTGCCCTTGGGTTGCAGCGTGATTTCCACCGGCTTGCCGGCCATCCCCAGCAACAGAGACGCCGGCGATACGTCGATCGCCGTCGGGCGACCCGCGACTTCGGTAATCGCATCACCCGGTTTCGCGCCGACACCGGCGGCCAGCAACGGCGAGCGCGCGTAGCGCGCCGAGGACTCTCCCGGGACGATCCGGTCGATCACCCATTTGCCTGCCCGGTAGGAGATGTCGGCGCCGAGTAGGCCTTGCCGGCGTACCGGGTCGGACATCGTGGCGCGAGGCGTGACGTAGGCGTGCGACGAGCCGAGCTCGCCCTGCAGCTCCCAGATGAGGTCGACGAGCTCGTCGTGCGAGCCGAGCCGTTCCAGCAGCGGCTGGTATCGGTCGAACGCGCCCTGCCAGTCGACGCCGCCCATGTCGGCACGCCAGTAGTTGTCGCGCATCAGCCGCCAGGCCTCGGCGTACATCTGGGCCCACTGCTTCTTGGGGTCGATCTGCACCCGGGCCCGGCTGAGGTCGACCTCAAGGTTGTCGGGGCTGTCAGCCTCGACCTTGCGGTTGCTCGGTTGCACTCGCAGTCCCTGGTCGGCGTACACGACAATGCGCGCGCCGTCGCCGGTGACGGCCACCGAGTCAACCGCATCGAGCAGTGTCTGCACCTTGCCGGTAGCAAGATCGAGATGCTGCAATGAGGGTCGCGCCGGCTCGTCCGTGACCGGCGCCAAGTCCTCACCAAGCTCGCCAGTCAGCGGATAGCTCATCCAAATCGCGCCACCCTGGACGCTTTGCAGATAACCATTGCGCCCGGCCTCGACCGGGAACGGCACGATCCGTTGGTCCAGCCCGTCGACGTCGACCGTGGTCTGCGGGATCTTGACCGCGTCCGTCGTATCGGCCTTCGCCACGTGGGTGGTCTTGCGCGGCGCGGCGACGGTCGACTCGGAGTCGTCGACCTCGTCGGTCTCGGGGTCCAGCGCCCGTCCGCCGACGCGGGCGTCGAACGGCGACGGCGTATCGGCCGCGAGTGGCACCAGATATGGCCGGCAACCACCGGGAAACGACAGGTCGAAGACGTACGAGTCGTAGATCGGGTCGAAGCTGCGGTAGGACAAGAACGCCAGATGCTTGCCGTCGCTGGTAAAAGTCGGCGAGAAGTCGTTGAACCGTGGCGCGGTGACGTCGATCGGTGTTGCCCGCGGCGTACCGAGCTGCACCAGCCTGATCTGGGCCAGCGACTCCCCACCGGGATGCGACCAGGCGAGCCACCGCGAGTCCGGCGAGAATGCGAGGTCACCGAGGTCGCCGTTCACGCTCTTGGCGATCTCCTTGGGCCGCACGGCTCGCGATATCTTGGCCGGTACGTCGATGGCCAGCAGGCGACCGTCGTGGCTGGCGACCGCGAGCCGCTTGCCGTCAGGAGAACCGACGAGCTCGGTCACCCGGCCGAGCTGTCCGGCTCGCACCAGCGTCTTGGGAGACTCGTCCGCTCCCGCGTCGACGATCTGCAACGCATCGTCGCCGTCCGCGTCCGTCACCCACACCACGCGGGCGCCGTCGCCGAGCACGATCGGTCGGCGTCGGCGTACGTCGGAGCCTTCGGCCAGCACCCGCGCAGGACCGTCCCGGTGCGGCAGCCAATGCACCGAACCGCGGGCCGCCACAACGGAGGCGCGGCCGGTCTTGTCGGGGCTGATGTCCGAGACGACGCCGCCGAGGTCGAGTACGACGGGCTGCGTCGACGAGCGCGCGCCACCGAGTCGTACGTCGATCTCCACTGGTACGACGCTCTCATCCAGCGACGGCAGCCTCCACAGCGAACCGCCGGCGACGTAGACGATCTGGGTGCCGTCACTGCTGGCATGCCGGGCGTAGAAGTCGTGGTTGGTGTGCCGCACCAGCTGCGCGCTCTTGGCCGTGCCGCGTTGCAGTGGGGCACTGTAGATCTGGCCGCGGTCCTCGTGATCGGAGACGAAACCGATGCGTTGCGCGCGCCCGGTTTTCGTCCACAGCGGGCTGACGAGACTGGACGGCAGGTCCTCGAAAATCCGGGTGAACTGCCCGTCCCCCTTCGAGTCCAGCCACAACTGCGCCGCCGTACCGCCGCGATAGCGCTTCCACCATGCCGGTTCCACGGTCGTCGAGCTGGACAGTAGCGCGCCTTTGTCTGGCCCGAGAGCAATGTCGTGCGCCCAGCCGTACGGCAGCGGCCGCGACGGCGTGCCATCGACGGGTACGGCGTACGCGAAGATTCGGGAGCGATCGGCCTCGCCCTTTGTTGACAAGACGAGGATCTCGCTGTCCGACAGCCAACCACGCACAACCGTGCGGTCCTGTCCCCAGTAGGTAAGCCTGGTCGCGCTGCCGCCATCGATCGACTGGACGTAAACCTCCTGCGCGCCATCGCGAAGCGGGGTCCAGGCGACCTTCGTGCCGTCCGGGGAGATACGCGGTGACCGGATCGGGGTCTGCTCGGCGGTCAGCCGATAGGCACGCCCACCGGAGGTGTCGGTGAGCCAGAGATCGTCTTCCGCGACGAAGACGACGCGGTCGTTGCTGATATGGGGAAATCGAAGATACGAGTCGGTAGCCATGATCGACAGATGCTATCGCCTCGGCCGCAGGTCGCTCAGTGGTCGCCCGGCCAACAAGCCCAACCCAGTACATATGTGACGTTACGCAGCAAGGAACTCCGGAGAACGATGCGGACTGGCACATTTGTACGATTTACTTTGGTTGGGCCCGCACCACCCGAGCAGTCCAGAGCCGTGTTCCCGTGACCGGCGTTCTACTTCTTTTTCTTCTTGCCGCGCTTTTTCTTGCCGGACTTGCCAGACTTCTCCGGCTTGCCAGACTTGCCGGGCTTGCCCACTTTGTCTGCCTTCGCCTGCTTCTGTGTCTTGCCCGGTTTGTCCGATGCCGGCACCTTCACCTTGGGCGCATCGCACTCGGCCGGCGCGATCTCGGCCGGCGCGATCTCGGAGGGCGCGATCTCGGTCGGGCGAGACCTAATCGGCACGCCGTCGATATCCGCATGGCGCGGAGTGGGCGATCGACGCACCGGTCTTGGCATCTGCGCAGGCGGCTGCGCGACAGGCTCGGCCGGGATCAGGCCCGACACGGCCTGCCGCACCTGCGGAGTAAAGCGATAGAACACGAAGGTCGACGTCTTGTGCGCGGTGAGTACGCCGGCATCGCGCAGCACCTTCAGATGGTGGCTGATCGTCGGCTGAGACAGCGCAAACTGGTCGACGATGTGGCCGGCACTCACCTGCCCCTCGGGCGCCGCAGCCACAATCGAAACGATTTGGAGTCGGACGGCATTAGCCAGTGCTTTGAAGATAACGACGTCCCTGGCGGCCTGCGCATCGGATCGAAGCGGTGAGGTCATTGCCTTATTCCAACACAGCACGCGCACTATTCATAGAAAACGAACAGTGCGCGTGCCATGTATGAGGTGCGAATTACTTCTGAAGCGGGCTCTTGTAGTCCTTCGCTTCGGGAGCAGCCGCGAGGTCAGCCACGACCTTCATCCCGCCGGGCGCGGCCGGATCCATCATCTCGATGTACGTCGAGGTGGTCGAGGGCTTGCCTGACTTGGAGTAGTCCAGCGGCGCCGTGATCCCCTCGGTGTCGACCTTGACCTTGGTCGAGAGATCGACCAGGTGTGCGCGGGTCATGTCCTTGTCCTTGCAGCCCTGTTCCAGGACCGCCTGAAGAACGAGCCCGAACGCGTAGCCGGTGTTGACGTGGTCCTCGGGCGGCTCGGTGAAATCGGCCTCGTACGCCGCGTTGATCTTGGTCACCAAAGGCACATCTGCGCCGTACGGCGCAATACCGACCGAGCGGTAGTAGTTGCCAAGGGCAGGAACCGCGGGCGTATTGACGAGCTTCGGGGACCAGGTGGGGTTGCTACCGAGAAGCGGCAGCGCGCCCATGCCCTGAGCCGCCATCTGAGTCGCAGCCGAGCTGAGCTGATTGCCGGTGGAGGTCATGATGACCGCATCGACGTTCTGGCTCTTGAGTTGCGTGACCGCGGCGGACATGTCGTTGTCACCGGAACCGATCTTGACCGGGACGATCGTCTGGTTGTGCTTCTTTGCGTAGTACGACGAGCCGTTGAACCCGCTTGTCCCGTATTCACCTTCGATGTAGATGTGGCCGAACTTCTGGCCATCCTTAATCAGGCCCTGCTTCTGGAGGTAGGACAGCCCGTTGATGATCTCGACGTCGTAGGTCGGACCGACCATCATCATGCCCGGGATGTCGAGGTTGGTCGCCGCCTGAGTGGCCGGAATCGTCACCATCTTGTCGCTGACCAGGCTGTCCTTGAGCGCGGCAACCACCGGCGACCCGATGATCTGAATCATGGCCGCCACCTTGCCGCTCATCGCGGCGTACAGCGGCACGGCCTTGTCGGCGGCGTAACCGGTGTCCTTGGTCTCGATCTTGATCTGCCGGCCACAGATTCCACCTGCGGCGTTGAGCTCTTTGGCCCAGATCTCGTGACCGGCGGAGATCGCAAGCCCGATGTCTTTGAATACACCGGAGGTGTCGGTCAAGTTGCCAAGCGTAATGGTGTCATCTGTGATGCCGAAGTCGGTCTTAAGACCGCCCGAGCCCGTTTTGGCCTCCCCAGAGTTACCGCCCTTGGTGCTACACCCGGCGAAGGCTAGCGAGCACGCGACCATACCGGTCACGAGCACCCGAACTTTTGTCCCCATACTGACGTTCCCCATCCATTGGTCTACTGTCTTTACGCGTGCCCTACGGCACACTTACGTCAAATTAACCGAAGAATGTAGAATATATCTAGGGTGTATTGAACCAGTGTGTTTTCGTCGCCAAAACGAGACACGCTCGTGACCACCATGCGGGCACGCGTGCGCCACGCGCCCATTCCGCTCACCAGTTGCAGGATCTGCCAGACGAGACCGTCAGAGAGTGCTGACCAGCCCGCCGTCGCAGCGCATCGCGATGCCGTTGACGTACGACGCCTGCGCGCTGCACAGGAATGCGCCGACCGCGCCGAACTCGGCAGGATCGCCATACCGTCCGGTCGGGATGGATTTGGCGCCGGCGGCACGGATCTGTTCGACCGACTTACCACTCTGCTCGGCTGCATTGTTGTCGAGGGAGATCAGCCGGTCGGTGGCGATCCGCCCCGGCAACAACATGTTGACGGTGATGCCCTCCGCGGCGACCTCGTTGGACAACGCCTTGAGGTAACCGGCCAGCGCCATCCGGCCGACGTTCGACAGCGCCAGTCCGGTGATCGGCGCGACGACGCCGCTGGACGCGATCGACAGGATCCGGCCCCACTTTTGCTCACGCATGTGCGGTAGCGCGGCTTCGATGAGGCTCTGCTGCACCAGCATCAAGGAGGTGAAAGCGATGGTCAGGTCTTCTGCGTCGACCTTGCTCGCGGTACCGGGCCGCGGGCCGGGCCCGTTGAGCACGAGGATGTCGATCTGACCCACCTCGGTGACCGCCGCGTCATACAGCTTGCGCGCGCCATCGACGCTGCTCAGGTCGGCCTCGATGCCGACGCAGCCGGGGTACGCCGCCGCCTCAGCAGCCGCGGTCTCGCCGCGCCGGCCGCTGAACACGACCTGGGCGCCATCCGCGGCGAGCGCTCGTGCCGTTGCCGCGCCGAGTCCGCCGGTCGAGGCACACACCAGTGCCGTTTTCCCCTTGATTCCAAGATCCATGACCGCTGCTCCTTCGTGGGATTCACGTGAAGTTCGACAATCCGGGATCTTTTTTTCGTGATAGCCGGATCCGGATGTCGATACCGTGCGTCACTGTATCGGTGGCCGACCCCAAGCGGCTGCGCACGCCCCCTCACGACGAAACGGATTTACATGGCTGGCATCGGCATCATCCTGGTCCTTTATGGCTTTGGATCGGCAATCCTTTACTCCTTCGACTACACGTTCTCGCTCACCGAGTTCCTGTACGACGCTCAGCCGGTCGCCGGGATCATCATCGGGATCGTTGGCGTAGGACTCATCGTCGGCGGCATGATGATGGAGAAGCAGAAGAAGGCCAAGAAGGCCGCGCTCGAGGACGCACACCGTACCCAGCAGCCTTACGGTCAGCAGCAGTACGGTCAGCAGCAGTACGGCGCACCGCAGCAAGGCCAGCCCGGATTCGGGGCACCGCAGGGACAGCCGGGCTTCGCCGCGCAGCAGCCTCCCCAGTTCGGTCAGCCGGGCGCGCCTCAGCAGGGTGCTCAGCCGCCGGCTCCAGGCCAGCGTCCGCAGTCACCGGGAACTCCGCCTCAGTTTGGTCAGCAGCAGTCCTAGTTCGCCAGCGCTCTAACCCACGGGCAGCGTTGGTCGTTTTTTGAAGACCCAACCGCGCATGAGCACAAACCGCGCTACCGTCGCCAGTCCGTTTGCGACCGTCAGTATGCCGACCTCGACAATCGGACTCGGTGCCGGATCGAAGCGGTGCAACAGGAACAACGCGGCGCTGGTGATCGCCCAGCCCACCATGAACACGCCAAGTCCCTGGAGCTGGTGGCGTCCGGCTGACACGCGGCCCCGGACCCCGAACGTAAACCGCCGGTTGAGTGCGGTATTGCCGATCGCAGTGATGAGCAACGCACTGAAGTTGGCGACTTGCGAGGACTCAAACGACTTCATCGCAAGGAATATGAACGCATACGCGATAGTGCTGAGTACGCCGATACCCGCGAACTTCACCAACTGACCGACGATCCCGCTGGACGGTGGCTGCGCTGTAATCGGCGGGCTGAAATCCTCACGGATCCGTTGTAGCGCACCGGCATCGCGTCGTAGCGACCGCTGCATGCGCGCGATCCCTTTGAGGTCTTCGATCGCAGTCGACCGGATATGCACCGTCGATTCTGGATCATCGATCCAGTCGACGGGCACCTCGTGAATGCGCATCCCAGACCGTTCGGCGAGCACCAGCAGCTCGGTGTCGAAGAACCATGCGGTGTCCTTGACCAGGGGTAACAGCGCCGCGGCCGCATCCCGCCGGATCGCCTTGAACCCGCACTGAGCGTCGCTGAAATGTACGCCGAGCGTCCGGCGAAGGATGAAGTTGTACGAGCGCGAGATGAGTTCGCGTTTGGGGCCGCGCACGACGTTTGAGGTGCCGGCGAGCCTGGTCCCGATGGCGATTTGCGAGTGACCCGACAGCAGCGGGGCCACTAGCGCGGGAAGCGCATTCAGCCCTGTCGAGAGGTCGACGTCCATGTAGACCTGTACGGCGGCGTTCGATTGCGACCAGACCGCACGAAGAGCTCGGCCACGACCCTTCGCATCGAGGTGATACGCCGACACTTCAGCGAACTCCTCCGCGAGGGCGGTGGCGATCTGCCAGGTGTCGTCAGTGCTTGCGTTATCGGCAACGGTGATCCGGAACGAGTGCGCGAGATTGCTCGTGGCGTAGTCGTGCAGTCGGCGTACGGCGGCAGCGAGGTCCTTCTGCTCGTTGTACACCGGGATTACCAGATCGAGATCGACAACCGCGGTGGGGGTGTCAAGGGCCAAGGAAGCATTAACTGGTTGCGTCGTCATAGTTCGTATCATGCTCCGTCAACCTGAACTGAACCTTTAATCGACCTGTCCGGATGTCGTAGTGTGTCGTCGCGTGGTCAGCGCGGCTTCGTCAGATCGTAGATCTCGATGCCGCCGACGAACTGCAGCGTGAAGGTGTCGCGCACCCATTTGGTGATGATGGCGCTCGCGCGGCTTCCGCCGACCTGGCCGCCGCCAGCACTTCCACCCAGGGGCGGACCATCGGCAAACCATCGGATATCGCCGTGGGCGACGTACTCCTTGAACTGTGCAACCGTCGGATAGGGATCACTGCCGTTGAAGCCGCCAATTGCCATCACCGGTCGATCCAGCGCGAGCTGGTAGCCGGCCGCCCGTTGGGCACCGACCGTGGCCACCAACCAGCGCGCCTCTCCGCCCTGCTTGAGGTATGCCACCAGTTCCGGTGCCGGCTTCGATGCGAACAACAGCCCGCCGGCGTGCTTCGGCAACTGCCCCTTGACTGCCCGGTCCTTGGTACGCAGGGTGTGCATCGGCCCCGACTTCGTGGGCATTGGGCCGGCCGCAACAATCGAGCCCATGTAACCGCTACTGACGGTGTTGCCAACAAACGCCACCGGACCGGCGAGCGCAAGAACCGCGGCCAGCGCAACCAGCACTCGCCCAGGCCGCCGACCGGCCGTCGGTACGACGAAAATCCCGACGGCCACGACAAGTAGCCCGACCAGGACGACCCAACGCAGCGGCGGCAAGAAATAGGCCGACCGCTGCAGAAACACAAACGATGTACCGGCGGTCGCTGCGATGGTGAGCGCTACGGTGAGCCGGACCGCCCGCCGTTCCCGGTGTCGGTACGCCGCCGCGGCTCCGATCCCCACCAGGGCCGCGATAGCGGGCGCCAAGGCGATCGTGTAGTACTCGTGAAAGATGCCCTGCATATAGCTGAACACGACGCCGGTCACGAGCAGCCAGCCGCCCCAGACGAGATAGCCGGCACGCGCGATATCGGTGCGCGGCGCATGCCGGGTCGCCCACAGACCCGCCACCAACGCGACGAGCGCCGCGATGAGGAACCAGCCGATCTGTCCGCCTAGTTTCGGCCCCCACATTCGCAGCAGGCCGAAGTCGCCCCAGCTCCGGTGCGTCGACAGGTGCACGCTGCCAGTCTCGTCGCCGGTCAGCCGGCCGAATCCGTTATAGCCGAATGTGAGCTCGAGGATCGAGTTGGTCTGTGATCCGCCGACGAACGGACGGTCGCCGGCCGGCACCAGGCTGACGGTCAGGATCCACCAGCCGGCGGCGACGATCATCGCGCCGGCGGCGGCTAACAGATGCAACACGCGGCGCGACAACGCCGTACTGCCGGCGACGAGATAAGCGACTGCGAACGCCGGGATGACCAGCAATGCCTGCAGGAGTTTCGTGAGAAACGCAAATCCCAGGATTATCCCGACGATGCACATCCACGCGAGGGCCGTGCGCGGCCAGCGCCGGTTCGGCACCGCCTCACTGTCGATCGCGCGCATCGTCGCGTACGCGCCGCAGGTCATCAGAAACGTAAGCAGCGCGTCCGGATTGTTGAACCGGAACATCAACGCCGCGATCGGCGTCACTGCAAGAACGATGCCCGCGGCGAACGCGGCCGGGGCACCGTACCAGCGACGTACCGCGGCGTACAGTACGGCGACGGTCGCGACGCCCAGCAGCGCCTGCGGCACGAGCAGGCTCCAGGAGCTGAGCCCGAACAACCGGACCGACGCATCACCGATCCACAGCGCCGCAGGCGGCTTGTCGACGGTGATACCGCCGGCAAAGTCGAACCCGCCGTAGAAGGCTGCCTTCCACGAATGCGACCCGGCCTGTACCGCGGCCGCGTAAAACGGATTGGCCCAAACTGACTGGCTGAGGTTGTAGACATAAAGTACCAAGGTGCCAAGCAGGAGGGCACCTAACGCGGGACGCTCCCAGCGCGGCCGCCTGTCTAGCGCTTCGCCACGCCTTGTATCCACGTGGCAACCTTACGGTTGCTTACCTAAGCAGAAACTGTTGCGGTTGCCCTTGACTCAGAGCGCCGCCGTTAGGTCATAGACCGTGGCGCCGCCGACGGTCTGCGCAGTGAAGCTCTTCGCAACCCAACTTGCGATCTGCGACGCGGCGCTGCTCCCGCCGTCCTGCGCGCGACCGCCACCCATGCCACCGCCGATGAAGTAGTGGATCTTGCCGGCGGCGACGTATGCCTTGAACTGCGCGAGCGTCGGCGACGGGTCGCTGCCGTTGAACCCGCCGATCGCCATCACTGGGTCCCCGGTCGCGAGCTGATAGCCCGCCGAACTTTGCGATCCGACGGTCGCGGCAACCCAGGTGTAGGAGTCGGCGCTCTTCTGCAGCAACGCGGTGATCTCGCTGCCAACCGAACCGGCGTCGAGCAACCCGCCTGCCCCGCGGCTTATACGGCCCTGAGCGGTCCCGGTGCCAGGCATCGGGAACGTGCCCTGCGTCGGACGGCCTTGTCCACCTGGCATTCCTTGTCCGCCAGGTCGGCCGCCGCCGGGGCCTCCCTGGCCGCCGATGCTCGGCCCGGCCGACACGATCGAACCGCTGTGACCGGTCGCGACGGTAGAGCCGGTGTACGCCGCCGGCCCGGCAAGTGCCGAGACGATCGCCAGCGCGGCAACGGCGATCACTAGCTTGCGCGGCAGCACGAAGGTCACGACCAGTGCCGCAGTCGCGACCGCCCCGGACGCCACCACGACCCAACGCAGCCAAGGCAGGAAGTCCAAGCTGCGGCCGAGCAACACGAATGACCACGCAGACGTGACCACCATCGTCGCCGCAAGCACGGCTCGGGCCCACCAGCGTTCTCGCCTCGACCACAGTGCCGCCGTACCCATGCCGACCAGAGCCGCGACTGCCGGAGCGAGCGCGACGGTGTAATACGCGTGGAAGATGCCCGCCATAAAGCTGAATACGAGCCCGGTGACCAGCAGCCAGCCGCCCCAGATGATGTAGCCGGTACGTCGTTGGTCGGTTCGCTTCGCGTTCCAGGCCAGCACCACACCGGCCACCAGCAGGATCAGCGCAGCCGGAAGCAGCCAGGAGACCTGGCCACCCATCTCGCTGTTGAACATCCGACCGATGCCGGTCGCGCCCCAGCCGCCGCCGGCGCCTCCCCCGCCACCGCCGACGCTGCCGGTCTCGTTTCCGGTGAGCCGGCCGAACCCGTTGTAGCCCAACGCCAGCTCAAGGACCGAATTGTCCTGCGAACCGCCTATATAGGGGCGATCGGCCGCCGGCACCAAGCTGACGATCGCGATCCACCAACCCGCGCCGATGACCAAACCACTGCCAGCGACGAACAGATCTCTGACCCGCCGCCAGAACGATGTCGGCGCCGCGACCAGGTAGGCGATCGCCAAGGCCGGTACGACGAGCAAGACCTGAAGCATCTTGGTGAGGAACCCCAGCCCGATGAGCAGACCGACCACGAACATCAGCCGCCAGCTGGCCTTCTCGATCGCTCGCACAGTGACATATACGGCGGCGATCATGACCAGCACGAGCATTGCATCGGGGTTGTTGAACCGGAACATCAGCGCCGCAACCGGCGTCAACGCCAGCGTCAGCCCGGCGAGCAGTCCGGCGCCGGCGCCGTACCAGCGACGCACCGTCAGGTAGAGCAGCCCGACCGATGCAACGCCCATCAACGCTTGCGGAACAAGAATGCTCCATGAACTGAGTCCGAAGATGCGCACCGAGATCGCCATAGCCCACAGCGACGCCGGCGTCTTGTCGACCGTTATGGAGTTGGCCGCGTCGGAGCTTCCGTAGAAGAACGCCTTCCACGACTGCGATCCAGCCTGTACGGCGGCGGAGTAAAACGAGTTGGCGTAACCCGAAGCGCTGAGCCCGTATATGAACAGCACCGCCGTACCCAACAGCAGCGCCAGCAGGCTCGGGCGCACCCACGCTGGGTCGTCGGGGCGGCCGCGGACAAGGCTGCGATACCACGGCGAACGACCGACACCTTCTGGCGCAGCGGACGGTGAATCCGGCTCGGTCGTCGGGGCTACCAGCGTTACTGCCATGGGGAGTCTCCAAGGGATAATCGGCTAACTCCTCCAGGCTGTCAGCCGGCTCTAGTAGCCCTCGGTGCCCTCACTGAGAGCGACCTGTGATTGCCCGGCGGTGCTACTGGTCAGCGATGCTATTGATCGGGTCCCGATGCCGACATCGGCGGCACGCCAACCGGAATGGTGATCATGAATCGGGTGGACCCCTGCGCGCTTTGCACCTCCACACGACCGCCGTGTGAAGCGACAATCGCGGAGACGATAGCGAGGCCGAGGCCGGTGCTGCTGCCGTTGCCCCGAGAGCGCGACGAGTCGCCGCGGGCGAAGCGGTCGAAGACATTCGGCAACAGTTCCGGCGAGATCCCGGGACCATCATCGGCGACGGTCATTATCGCGCTGCCGTCCCGGGACTCCACGGACGTTGTCACCGTCGTACCCGCCGGCGTGTGTGTGCGTGCGTTTGCCAGCAAATTCGCCAGCACTTGGTGCATCCGCAGTGCGTCGCCGGTTATCTCAACCGGGTCGTCAGGTATCTCCAACAGCCAGTTGTGGTCCGGCCCGGCGGCGTGCGCATCGCCGACGGCGTCGATCACGATCGCTGATAGATCCACCGTCTCGTGGGCGAGCGGCCGACCAGAATCGAGGCGTACCAGCAGAAGTAAATCCTCGACAAGGGTTGTCATCCGCGCACCTTCGGACTCGACTCGACCGATCGCATGCGCGACCTCGGCGGGAATCGGTTCGGGACTGCGTCGGGTCAGCTCGGCGTACCCGCGGATCGCGGCCAGCGGCGTGCGCAGCTCATGGCTGGCATCGGCGATGAACGTGCGCAGCCTCATCTCGCTGCGGTGCCGCGCATCGAATGCGTGCTGCATGTGACCGAGCATCTGATTGAGGGCCGCGCCGACCTGTCCAACCTCGGTGCGCCCGTCCGCGTCGTGCGGCGGCACACGTTCTGCGAGCAACACCTGCCCTTCGTGCAGCGGCATTTCGCTGACTCGGCGTGCGGTCGCGGTGATCCGGCGAAGTGGCCGTAGCGACCAGCCGACCACTCCGGCACCAGCCAGTGCCGCGATGATCAGGACACTGCCGGCGACCGCAAGCTCGACAATGACCAGGCGTCGTACTGTCGCCTCCGACCCTGACATCGGGATCCCGGTGATTCTGACGTCGTTGCCCGTCTGCACGGCGATCACTCGGTAGTCTCCGAGCCCGCCGAGATGCACCGTCCGGATCTTGCCATCGGCCTTTACGGCGTTCAGCTGGTCGAGCGCCGATCCGGGGATCGGGCCCGGATTGCCGCGCGAATCGAGTACGGCGGCGGAGATCAGTCTGCCGTCACGTTTTAACGCGCCGACAGTGCCCTCGGCCTGGCCCGGCTGCAGAAGGAACTCCGGACCATTTTGGTGCCCGCCCGGGTCATTGGCATTGTCCGGCGGCAGGATGACCACCCGGATCGACCGGTCCGAAGCCGACTGCACCGATTGGTCGACACGGGCGACCAGAAACTGGTGCAGGATGATCGGCGTCGCAGTCCCGATGATGACGATCGCAATCGCGAGCAGGCCGGTCAGCCCGACGACCAGCCTCTTGCGCAGCGTCCACGGCCGGCCGCGACGGACCCTTGAGACCTCCGGCGGCGGTGGGACTGGTGGAGGTGCTACCGGGCCTGGCTGCGCCACGGCTTACTTACTCTGCTGGCTTCAAGACGTAACCGGCGCCGCGCATCGTATGGATCATCGGGGCTCGCCCGGCGTCGATTTTCTTACGCAGGTATGAGATGTATAGCTCGACGACATTCGCCTGACCCCCGAAGTCATAGTTCCAGACTCGGTCCAGGATCTGCGCCTTGCTCAATACTCGCTTGCGGTTGCGCATGAGGTAGCGCAGCAGCTCAAACTCTGTCGCGGTCAGGTTGATTTCCTTACCGGCGCGGCGGACCTCCCGACTGTCCTCGTCGAGCGTCAGGTCACCGACGACAATCAGCGAGTCAGACTCCGCCGCGGCCATGGTCGAGCGACGCAGCAACGCGCGCAGCCGGGCCACTACCTCCTCGAGGCTGAACGGTTTGGTGACGTAGTCATCACCGCCCGCAGTCAGCCCGGCGATTCGGTCCTCAACAGCGTCCTTCGCGGTCAGGAACAGGACCGGGACGGTGGGGCTGTCCGCGCGCATCTGGCGTAGCACCTCAAGCCCGTCCAGGTCGGGCAGCATGATGTCGAGCACGACCGCGTCCGGCCGGAACTTGCGCGCGAGCGCGATGGAGCTTCGACCGTCCGGGGCGCTCTTGACGTCCCAACCTTCATAGCGCAGGGCCATGGACAGCAGCTCGGACAGTGTCTGCTCGTCGTCTACGACGAGCACTCTGGGCGGTTCCCCGTCCGGACGGCGCAGCTCGGCTCGCGACGCACTACTACTCATACTCATGCAACGAGTATCCAGCCATCTGCTGAGTAACAGTTGGCGATTTCCTGTGAATTTTCTATGTTGTCATTCCCTTTGGGACTTTGAAATCCCGTGAACGCCATATTGTGACCACGGTCTCACCGCAGTACAGTTGTCATCGAAGTTTTTAACCTCGCGTCGCGACGGTTGCTTCGCAAGCTTTACAGATACGTCAGGAAGTCCCCCAGATGACGTCAACAATCGCTTCCCAGGCTGTCACCACCACCAACCGGCATGCGCTAGACCCACTGAGCACCGAAGAGGTCGCGGTCGCCGCCCAGACGTTGCGTTCGGAGCGTGAACTCACCGCTTCGGTCCGCTTCGTCTCGATCGCCCTCCAGGAACCGACGAAGTCCCAACTTGCAGGCGCGGATGGATCCACGGTCCGACGGCAGGCATTCGTCGTACTCTACGACCGCGAAACCCACCACACCATCGAATCAGTTGTCTCGCTCGATCCTGCGGCTGTCGAGTCCTGGCGCGAGCTCGACGGCGTACAACCTAGCGTGATGCTCGAAGAGTTCTTCGCTGCTGAGGACTTAGTGCGGGCCGACCCACGGTGGCAGGAGGCGGTACGTAAGCGCGGCGTCACCGATTTCAGTCTCGCCATGCTCGACCCATGGGCCACCGGATACAGCCCGGATACCGACGCCGGACGACGTCTACTTCGGCCGCTGACGTTTATCCGCACCAGCCCGGACGACAACGGATACGCGCGTCCGGTCGAAGGCCTCCTCGCCGTCGTTGATATGGACCGCCGCGAGGTCATCGAGGTGACCGACCACGGGGTGGTCCCGCTGCCGCCACGACCCGGAAACTACACACCGGAGCTAATGACCAAACCGGACAATTGGCCCGACTTCGATGCGCTCCGTTCGGATGTCAAACCGCTGGAGATCACTCAGCCCGAAGGGGCAAGCTTTACCGTCGATGGGCACTTGGTGAACTGGCAGAAGTGGCAGCTAGTCGTCGGCTTCACCCCGCGCGAAGGTCTAGTGCTACACACAATCGGTTACCACGACAAAGGGCGATTGCGTTCGGTGATCCATCGCGCATCGATGTCCGAGATGTACATCCCCTACGGCGACCCCGCACCCACGCACCGTTTCAAGAACGTCTTCGACGAGGGCGAGTACGGCATCGGATTCCTGCTCAACCCGCTCGAGCTCGGCTGCGACTGCCTCGGCGAGATCTACTACTTCGACGCGGTCGTTAACGACAATGACGGCAACCCCCTTACGATCCCGAACGCAATCTGCATGCACGAAGAAGACGTCGGAGCCGCGTGGAAGCACACCGACTACCGCACCGAGAAGGTAGAGGTGCGGCGCTCCCGGCGGCTGGTCATCTCCTGCTACGCCACCGTCGGAAACTACGAGTACGGGTTCTTCTGGTACCTCTATACGGACGGCAACATCGAGTTCGAGGCCAAAGCCACCGGCGTCATCTCCGCTGGCGCACTAGCGGACGGCGTACGCCCAGAATACGGAACCCTCGTTGCGCCCAACCTTTACGGACCCAACCATCAGCACTTCTTCAACGTCCGTCTCGACATGGCTATCGACGGCTCCAACAACTCCGTCTACGAGGTCGACTCGGAGGCCGTTCCAATGGGCCCCGGCAACGAGACCGGAAACGCCTGGCGGACCCGCAAGACTCTCATCGCTACCGAAAGCGACTCGGGGCGGATGATCGACCCGCTCAAGGCCCGCTATTGGAAGATCACAAACCCGGACGTCCAGAATGGCGTCGGTGATCCGGTCGGCTACAAGCTGATGCCGGGTGAGAACACGGTGCCGATGGCCGGTGAGGGTACGCAGACCGCGGCACGTGGCGGTTTTGCTTACAAGCACCTCTGGGTCACCCCCTACGACCCCACTCAGCGATACGCCGGCGGGGACTACCCCAACCAGCACGCGGGCGGTGACGGCCTTCCCTCATATATCACCGAGGGTCGCTCCACGGAGAACACCGATGTCGTCGTCTGGTACACCTTCTGCTCGCACCACATCGTGAGGCCCGAGGACTGGCCGGTGATGCCCACCATGAAATTGGGCTTCCATCTCAAACCAGAGGGCTTCTTCGACGGTAACCCGGCGTTAGATCTCCCGCCGAGCATGCCAGCCTGCCACGATGCCGATCACGCGGGTAACGAAGACCTCCAGTGAGCGCACACTCGATTACCGAGGGCCCGCCGGACCCCGAAATCGATACCGATATCACGCACGCCGGGCTGGCAAGCAAGTCGATGGGCGGGGTCGAGGTATTCGCCCAGTCGCTGGCGGGCATCGCGCCCAGCGCGGTCATGGCTACCGGTCCGGCACTCGTTGTCCTGTCCGCCGGTCACGGCACTTGGCTGTCCTACGGCCTCGCGATGATCACCGTCGTACTCATCGGCCTGTGCATCGTCCAGTTCGGCAACCGGATCGCCTCCACCGGGTCGCTCTACAGTTACGTGGCGCATAGCCTCGGCGCGACCGGCGCCTTCATTGCCGGCTGGGCCCTGGCCATCGGGTACGTCTTCATCGCGATGATCGGTATCGTCGGGACCGCCGTCTACGGGTCCAGCTTCTTAGCAGCGTTCGGCATACACGCGGAGTCGCGACCCGCTCAGCTCGTGATCTTTGTAATTGCCGCCGTTGCGGCAATTGGGTTGGCGGTCGCCGGCATCAAGCTCTCCACCCGCTTCGGGCTAGTGCTGGAAATCTTCTCTATTGGGGCGATTCTTGTCCTGCTTGTAGTGACCCTGTTCCGCACCGGCGTCGCCGATTCCGCGCAGACTAGCCTGACCGGCACGAGCAGCAACGGGATCACCTTCGGCGTGGTGCTTGCCGTGCTCGGCTTCGTCGGGTTCGAGAGTTCGGCGGCCCTGGGCGCCGAGGCCCGCGACCCACATCGTGCGATCCCACGCGCGGTGCTCTTCTCGGCCATCGCGGTCGGCGTGATGTACGTATTCTCCGCGTACGTCACCGTGAAGGGCCTCAGCGTGGCGGGATTGTCCAAAAGTGCCGCGCCGATGGACGACCTGGCAGTCGTGGCCCACGTGAGCGGTTTCCGCTACGTCATCGACCTGGGCGTCACGATGTCGTTCTTCGCGGTAACGATCGCGAGCGTCAACGCGGCGTCACGGATCTTCTACACCATGGCGCACGAGCGGGTCATGCCCGCGGCACTGGCCAAGACCCATCCTCGCCACCGCACCCCGCACATCGCACTCATGATGCTGCTGCCGCCGGTACTGCTCGTGCCGGTGATCATGCTGCTATCCGGGACGACTCCGTTAGACATTTACGCATACACGGGCACTATCGGCACTTTCGGTTACCTCACTGCCTACCTGTTGATGGCGATCGGAATGCCAATTTTCATGACCCGTCACGGCGCTATGCGCGCCTACCACGTCGTGATTGCCGTGGCCGCTACGGCCGCCATCGTCTACGTGGTTTACAAAAATCTCGTACCGATTCCACCGTCGCCGTACAACATCCTGCCCTACATCTACATCGGGCTGCTCATACTGGGGGTCCTTTGGTATCTCGTGGTGCGTTGGCGGACACCCGAGCGCGCTCGTTTGGTCGGCACCTTCGAAGAGGATCTCGATTAGCGCCGGGCGAGGATATTTTCCGCGCGCAAGATGACCGGCCGGTCGATCATCTTGCCGTCCACCTTCACCGCGCCTTCGGTGGCGCCGTTGACTGCCACGAGCACCTGCGTCGCCCAGGCGACCTCCTCGGCTGTCGGCGCGAACGCCTGGTGCACAAGGGGAATCTGCCGCGGATGAATGCACAGCTTGCCGCTGAACCCGAGCGACAGTGCGCGAACCGAACGTCGCGAGCACAGCGTGTCGTCATTGATCTCCGGCACCGGGCCGTCAACCGGACCGGGCAGCCCGGCCGCCCGTGACGCGACGACGAGCGCACTGCGCGCGTAGAGCAGCTCGTCCTCGGTGTCCGACCGCACCGTGATGCCGGAGTCGAGCGCAAAGTCGAGGTTGCCGAACAGCAATCGCGTCACGCCGTCCGCGGCGGCGATCAGGGACGCGTTTTGGATCCCCCGCGCCGACTCCACCAGCGGGAGGATCGCGATGCCCGGCGGCAGTGCGGTGACAACGTGAGCGATCACATCCTCGGACTCGGCCTTCGGCAGGACGACTCCGCGCAGACCTGTCGCGCCGCTCAACGCGGCGAGATCGGCCTCGTACCAGGGCGTGCCGACGCTGTTGATCCGTACGACGGCCGCCGTCGTACGGAGTCCTTCGAGGGCAAGATCTCGAGCGCGTTCCTTATCCTCAGGGTTAACTGCGTCTTCAAGGTCGATGATGATCTCGTCGGCACCGGACGCGGCCGCCTTGGCGAAACGCTCGGGCCTGGTGCCCGGCACGAACAGAAAAGTACGCGCGGTCCGCGGGCCTGAGGAGGATGACTGGGTGCTCGGATCATTCATAGTTAGTTATCGTAGGCAGGTGCATCCGCTGCCACCTCGGACCCTCCGGTTGTCGGGACAGTTCGGTTTCGTCGTCTTCGTGCTGATGCTGGTCGGCTACCTCACCCGGTTCGGCCCGCTCCTGAGCGCCGATCAAGCGGTCCTCGATGCCCTCACGCCGTACGCCGTACCGGGTTCGGCTTGGGTGCACACCCAGGAGACCATCAGCACGATCTTCGGCCCGACCACGTTTCGGGGCGTTGCGCTCATTGTCGGCGTCGTCTGCCTCGCGCGTAAGCGATACCGAATCGTGCTTTTTCTCGCGGCCGGCGTCGGCATCGGCGGGCTAATCCTTGCAGTCACCAAACTCATCGTTGACCGACCGCGTCCCAACGAGGCGGCCGTCTCGGCGTTCAGTTCGTCGTTCCCGTCCGGGCACGCGCTTGGCGTAACGGTCGGCGTCATGTCGCTGCTGCTGCTCATCTGGCCGATCGCCTCCACCATGTGGCGCGCGATTGCCACCACCGCCGGGACCGTTGTCATCCTGGCTGTCGGCTTTTCGCGTCTGGCGCTCGCCGTACACCACCTGAGTGATGTGCTCGCCGGTTTCGGGCTCGGTCTTGCCTGGGTCGTGCTGGTTTACACGCTCACGGCACCGAGGTTAGATCTCGGCGTACGGCGGGCGATAGACCGTCAAGGCGCGATAGTCGACTCGAAGTGACAGCCGATCCGCCTCCTCACCGAGCTCGCCATCTCGCGCGAGTGATACCGCACCGTCCAGGATCTCCATTTCGAACTCGGGCGCATCGATCTCGTGATAGCGCTTGTTGCGACTGAGCTGGCCGGTCAGCAGCGACCCCACGACCTTCGCCAACGAGAAGGCGGTCGCGCCCTGCAGGATGCGAACGTCGAGTAATCCGTCTGCAAGCCTGGTACGAAGCGACGGCGCGAATCCGCGCGGTTCGTAGAGGCTGTTGCCGATGAACAGCAGCTGCATTTCGAACTCTTTGCCGTCGTAGCGGACTCGCGAAGTCGGGTCGCTACGCATCACGCGGAATCCGGCGAGCGCGGCGGCGAGCGGCTTACCGATCCGCTTCTCGTACTTCTCGCGGATCCGCACGAACTCCGGATAAGACCCGGCGCTGGCCGTATTGAGGAACGCCTTGTCGTTGAGGTAGGCGACGTCGACCTTGGTCGCCGTGCCCTGCGACACAGCGTCGACGACATCGTCGACCTCCCCGACACCGAGGTCGCCGGCGAAGTGGTTGAACGTGCCGCCCGGGAATACCGCGAGTGGTACGTCATGCTTCATCGCGGCAACCGCCGCGGCGCAGACCGTGCCGTCGCCGCCGGCGATGCCGAGGACGTCGCCGCGGGCGGCCGCCTTGTCGAGAATCTCTTCGACGTCGTCGTCCTTTTCGAGCCGGACCACCTCGGCCTTGGGCAGTTTCTGCTTGATCTCATCGATGACCTCGCCGCCGCGTCCGCTCCCGGACGCCGGGTTGGCAACGACGACTAAGCCCGCACCGTCGGCGCGCCGCGGCAGCTCGACCTGCAGCGGCTCGGAACGACCGGGTGGTGGGACGCGCACCGGCGGAATGAGCTTGGCGCCCAGTACCGCTAATCCGGCACCGATCGCAAAACCGCCGATCACATCGGAGGGGTAGTGCGCGCCGGTCGCGACGCGCGAGAATCCGACGGCGCCTCCGAGCGCTGCTAGGCCCAGGCCGATCGGCGCGCTTTCCATCCCCGCGCCGATCGCGAACGCCGCTGCGCTGGCCGAGTGGCCGGATGGGAACGAATGCGAGGTCGGCATTCGCTTGGCCAGCCGAGCGAGCGGCACTCCCTCAGTCAGGGGTCGCTTCCGCGCCCTCACACGTTTCGCGATCTGGTTGGTCACCAGACTCGACACCGCGAGCGTACCGATGCCACGCGCCGCCGCACGATTGGTCACCCGGCTACGAGACAGCCGCATGCCAGCGGCGATCGCCATCCACAGCAGCGAATAGTCCGCGGCCCGCGAGACCTTGGGCATCACCGAGTCGAGGACCGGGCTGTCAGTCCGGGCCACGGCCGAGAACACTTCACGGTCGAGAGTACTGACAGTGCGTGTAACGCGGCGCCAGTCCGTCTTGTTCATCAACGACGTACCCAAATCATCGGGCGACCTCGGGAAGCTCGTAGCTGTCGAACTTCGAACGCAGGTCCTTCTTCGAGAATTTCCCGACGCTGGTCTTCGGCACCTCGTCGATGAATTCGAGCGCGTCCGGCATCCACCATTTCGCGATTTGAGGGGCAAGGAACTCAAGGATCTCGGCCTTCTTCGCGTCCGACTGCTCGACCCCTGGCTTGAGTACGACGCAGGCCAGCGGCCGCTCGGTCCACTTGGGGTGCGGGATCGCGACGATCGCCGCCTCGGCGACATCCGGATGACCCATGATGATGTTTTCCACGTCGACCGATGAGATCCATTCACCGCCGGACTTCACCAGGTCCTTGGTGCGATCGATCAGCCGCAGTACGCCGTACTGCGAGATCGCCGCTATGTCGCCGGTCTTCATCCATCCATCTTCGGTCGTGAGCTCCACGCCCGCATCCGGCTTGTAGTAGTCGGCGGCAATCCACGGGCCGCGCACCTGCAACTCGCCGTTCGCCTCGTCGTCCCACGGCAGCGCGGTCGTCGTATCGGGCTCAACGATTCGCGCCTGTACGCCGGCGACGATCGTGCCCGCTTTGGCGTGAATCTTGACCTTCTCGTCAGGACTCTTGCCTTGATCGCGGTGATCGACATTGGAGATGCTCGCGACCGGCGAGGTCTCGGTCATGCCCCAGCCGCAGATCATCTCGATACCGAGCTTGTCCTCGAAAAACTTGATGACCGACTCCGGGGTAGCAGAACCGCCCGCGGTGATGCGCCGTAGCGAAGAGAAGTCGTAGTCGTCGATGATCGGAGCAATGCCCTGCCAGATCGTCGGCACACCCATCGCAAAGGTGGCTTTTTCGTCCTGGATCAGGCCGGCCAGGTTGGCCGGCGACATGTCCGATCCGGGGAAGATGAGCTCGGCGCCGCACATCGGTGCGGCGTACGGCGTACCCCACGCGTTGGCGTGAAACATCGGCACGATCACCAGCACACGGTCGTTGTTGTCCAACCCGATCGTCGTCGTAGAGGTGACCGCCATGGAGTGCAGCCACGTCGACCGGTGTGAGTACAGCACGCCCTTGGGATTGCCCGTCGTACCGGACGTGTAACACATCGACGATGCCTGGTTTTCGTCATCGATGTGGAACTGCGCGGGAGCCGCACCGTCCAGAAGCGTTTCGTAGTCGCTGAACCGAGGGTCGTTGGGGACCTCCGGGCCGCTGCCGTCGTCGATGACCACGACGTGCTTGACGGTCGTGAGCTGGTCGAGGATCGGCAGGAACAACGGCAGCAGCGAGCGGTCGACGAAGATCGCCTCGTCCTCGGCGTGGTTGACGACGTACACCAACTGCTCGGGAAACAGCCGGATGTTGAGTGTGTGCAGGACTCGTCCACTGCACGGCGCGGCGAAGTAGAGCTCAAGGTGTCGGTAGTGGTTCCAGCAGAAGCTGCCCACCCGCGCGTCCGCGCTCAGGCCGAGGTTGTCCAGGACCGTGCCGAGCTGGCGAGTCCGTTTCGCCCAGTCGCCGTACGTATAGCGGTGTGGATTGGGCCCACCCGTGATGATCGCGTGGTCCGGAAACATCCGTTCGGCGCGCTCGAAGATGTCCACCAACGTCAACTGTGACTGCTGCATTGTTCCTTGCATTGCGACCTCTCCCCAAAGGATCTAACTCACGCCGAAATCTCACATCGAGCACGCACTGGCCCCGATATGAGCGGTTTTGAAACTAGTGTGGCTCACTCTGCCCTACCAGTGCACGCTTAGGTTCGATTCAGGTGAACCGTAATGGTCTAGTGACCAACCGAGGGCGGGTATGTTCAGTCTATGAGACCTACCTCCCCGGTCGCCCTGCTTGCGGCGTATGCCGACGACCCTGAGCGCATCTTCGCCACCTTCGAGAACGACAAGCAAAAGACCTCCACGGTCACCTACGCGGCGGAGTTGGATCGGGTACGCCGAGCGGCATCGGTGCTGGCCAACGCGGGTGTATCGCACGGCAAAAGAGTTCACCTGCACATGGAGAACTGCCAAGAGTTCCTGGACCTGTGGTTCGCGTGCAACCTCCTCGGGGCCATCATGGTGCCCACCAACCCGCTGTCCAGCCCGGCCGAACTGACGCACTTCATCGGCGACTCGGGCGCGATGCTCAGCGTCGTACAGACCAACCTTGAGTCGAACGTACGTAAGGCCGTCGCCGACCTACCGGGTGTCAAGGTCATCAACCTGACCCAGTGGAACAAGAGCCGGATCTCCGCGAAGCCGTTCAAGGGCTTCTTGAAGGCGCTCGGGTCCGACCTGGCCGCGATCCTCTACACGTCCGGTACGACGAGCCTGCCCAAAGGCGTGCTGATCACCAACGAGAACTATCTGGCCGTCGGCCACGCCAGCGCCGCTCACTACGGCATCACCGCCGACGACCGCTGGCTCGTCGTACTTCCGTTCTTCCACGCCAACGCGCAGTACTACTGCACGATGTCGGCGCTCATCAAGGGCGCCTCGATCGCGGTTATGCCCCGCTTTTCGGCGACGTTGTGGGGCGCGCAGGCGGTCCGCCACAAGGCTACGTGTGCGAGCCTTTTCGCCGCACCGATCCGGATGATCCTCGCCAACCCGGAAGGCCCCGACGACCACAAAGCGACTTTGCGGTTCGTCATGTTTGCTCAGAGCATCGGGACGGCACAGGCCGAGGAGTTCGAGCGCCGCTTCGACACCTTGCTGCTGCACGGCTACGGCATGACCGAGACAGTCATCCCGCCGACGCTCAATCCGGTCAGCGACGAGCGCCGCTACGACAGCATGGGCCGGGCACTGCCGGACGTGCAGCTGCGACTTGTCGACGATAAGGGCGACGACGTACCCGATGGCACACCCGGCAACCTACTGGTGCGCGGGGTGATGGGCGAGACGATCGCAGCCGGCTATCTCGGTCGGCGCGAAGCCACCAGCGAGACTTTCGTCGGCGGCTGGCTGCACACCGGCGACGTCGCACGCCGGGACACCGACGGTTTCTACTACTTCGTCGATCGCACCAAGGACATGATCAAACGAGCCGGTGAAAACGTGAGCGCCGGCGAGATCGAACGAGTCGTCAACGATCACCCCTCCGTCTTTGAGTGCGCAGCTGTCGGCGTACCGGATGCAATGCGCGACGAGGCGATCGTGGTCTACGTCGTACCGAATGCCGACACGACGTTCGACGCCGATGCGCTGATGGAGTGGTGCCGCGAGCGGATGTCGAAGTTCAAGGTGCCGCAGGAGTTCGTCGTACTCGAGGAGCTTCCACGCACCAGCGTGGGCAAGATCCGTAAACAAGAACTGCGCGATTCACGCGCTCAGGCTAAGAAGTAAAAAGCGCGCGCAGGCCCGCGGGTATGACTTGATCGATCGGCTCGTCGCCGATCGCGATCACTGCGAGTCGGGACACCTCACCGTCTTGCCACTCGCCATCGTCATAACAGTCGACCCGTGCGCCGGCCAGTTGCACAATGGTTCGCCGCAGCGGATCGTCAACCGAGCGCACAATTCCCTTGGCGCGCACCACACGTTCCGGCATTCTAGTCAGAATCGTCCGTAGCTTCGTCAGTTCCACGGTCCGCCCGGTAGTGCCCGACCAACGCACGTGGTCCGCATGCTCGGTGCGCTCGTCACTACCCCGTCGCAGCAGCGGATCGAGCAGGGTGCCGATCGTCTCGAGACTGCCATCCAGCACCGGTACGCCTGGCGCGACCTCGCGCAGCCACGCACGCACGAGCCTTGCTTCACCCTCGCTTGCCACCTCTTGCTTGGTCAGAAGCAGTACGTCGCCCGCGCGCAGTTGACCGCGCACTGTGTCGGCGCTCCAGCGACCCTCAGCCCGTCGGCGAACATCCGTTACGTCGGCACAGACCACCACGCCGTTACGGCGGAACCCCGGATGATCCGCCCACCGCGCCACAGCCGCGGGATCACCCACTCCGCTGACTTCGACGACGACATGGTCCGGTGCGGGCCGCAGGGCACGGATCTGGTCCATGACCGAGGCCATACCGTCAGATAAATCGCAGCAGATGCACCCGTTCGACAACTCAAGCGTCTTCGCATCGCGTGACTTGATCAAGTCTGCGTCGATATTGATGTCTCCGAAGTCATTGACGATCACGGCAATTCGTACGCCCTCCGCCGAAGCGAGCAGCGAGTTGATCAGTGTCGTCTTACCGGCGCCTAGGTAGCCGCCGACCACGGTCATCGAAACGGGCTTAGCCGGGGACGTCACACACGCGCCCGCCGATCATCGTTCCCCTGATCGTGATGTCGCGTACCTCATCCGGCTCGCACGCCAGCGGATCGCTTTCGAGCACCGCGAAGTCGGCATACTTACCCGCCTCGATACTGCCGACCTCGTGGTCCATCTTCAACATGTACGAGGACCCGACAGTCATCGCTTGCAGCGCCTGCTCAACGCTGATCTTCTCGTGCTCGCCCAGAACTGCGCCCGAGGCGGTCGTTCGGGTGGCAGCGATGGACACAGTCGCGAGTACATCAAGCGGGGTCACAGGCGAGTCGCAATGTAGCGAGATTGGCACACCGGCCCGCAACGCCGTCGCGGTAGCGTTCATCCGATGCGCCCGGTCCGGTCCGAGTATCCGATCGCGATGTTCATCGCCCCAGTAGTAGATGTGGTTGACGAATATGTTCGCGCATACTCCCAGTGCGCTCATCCGTCGGTACTGCGCGGGAGTCGACAGCTGAGAATGCGTAGCGGTGTGGCGGTGATCGAGCCGCGGGTGGTGTTCGAACGCTGCCTCCACCGCGTCGAGGAACAGCTCCGTTGATTCGTCACCGTTGGTATGCGCATGCACGAGAAGGCCGGCGCGATGGAACATTTCGAACTGCTCAGAGAAGATCTCCGGCGGCACGACCCAGATTCCGTTGCGCCCGTCGGGCAGGTAGCCGGGTTCCTGCAACCGGGCAGTGAATCCCTGGATCGACCCGTCGAGCACAAACTTCACGTGACCGAACCGCAGTTTCGCGCTATTTGTGGCACGCAGGTCCAGCAGTCGCTGCACGGCTTCCGGACTGCTGCCTTGACCGTTCGCGAGGTGGAAGATCGACGTGCGAATCGGGAACGCTTCGTCGTCGACGATTCGGCGCATCGCATCGATCATCGCATCGCTCATCAGGCTGCGATTCGCCAAATCAACCGCCGTCGTAACGCCATGATTGCGCGCATCGGCGCCGAAGCTACGTAGCGCGTCATCCATCCCGCTGACACCGGGCATCATCGCCGGGACGCTCTTGACGAGGGCCATTGCCGGTGACTCCTGCAATTCGCCAGTCGGATTCCCAGCGGCATCCTTCGCGACACCCTCGACCGACGTGTCGGCCGTGATGTTGTCCGCCGTCAGCACGGCGCTGTTGACGGTCGCCAGGTGGAAGCTCTGGTGCATCACGAAGATAGGCCGAGTCGATGAAACCTGATCCAGTAAGCGTCGGTCCAACCGTTCACCGGGGAAGAAGATCGGATCCAATCCCCACGCCGTCAGCGGCGCGGTCGGATCGGGCATGGCGGTATGGGCCTCCCGCAGCCTGTCGAGAACCGCCTGCAGTGTGGTGCACCCCGGCCAGCGTTTGCCATCCGGGCTCATCCGCTCCTGATATCCGACGTACGTGTGCTGCCACATCGCGCCGCCGAAGATATGCGTGTGCGCCTCGACGAACCCCGGAAGCAGCACCGCATCGGCGTAGCGGTCGTCTATGCGCGCTTCGCCGTACGCCGCCAACTCCTCCATCGAGCCGACCGCGCGAATCCGATCCCCGCGAACCGCGACCGCCTCGGCCGTCGGTCGGGACGGATCCATCGTGCGGACCAACTTCGCCGGGTAGATAACGAGGTCCTGCTCAGTCACGACGTGCTCCTTCGACACTAGGCACCTTCTATTTCTGCTGCCACCCAGTGACCTGGGGACACCTCACGTAGGTCGACGACCTCGGGCCCTTCGCCCTTCGGCCAGACCGGACTGGGGATCTCGCCGCTGAGCATTTCACGTTTGCCGCGTACCGACGGGTCGGGAACTGGCACGGCGGACAGTAGCCGCCGGGTATACGAATGACACGGATCTTCGAATATGTCTCGCCGGCTACCCAACTCCACCACCTGCCCCAGGTACATCACGGCGACCCGGTGCGCCAACCGCTCGACCACGGCGAGGTCGTGACTGACGAATAGCAACCCGATACCCAACTCGTCCTGTAAGTCCATCATCAAGTTCAGTACCGTCGCCTGTACCGAGACATCGAGCGCGGACACGGCCTCGTCGGCGACGAGCAGTCGCGGATTGAGCGCCAACGCCCGCGCGATGCAGATCCGCTGACGCTGTCCGCCCGAGAATTGATGTGGGAAGCGATTCACCAGGTCGCGCTCTAGCCCGACCAGCTCAAGTAGGTCCCGCACCCGTTCCTGAATCTCGCTTCGCGTGCCACGTTTATGTACGCGCAGCGGTTCTGCAATAGACGCACCGATCGTGGCGCGCGGGTTGAGGCTGGCGTAGGGATCCTGAAAAACCATCTGAAGTGCCGAGCGATACGGGCGCAGCGCACGGCGCGAGAGGTGCGCGATGTCCACCCCATCGAGCAGGATCTGACCACTATCGGGCGTGAGTAGGCGCATCGCAAGTTGCGCCAACGTCGTCTTGCCGCAACCGCTCTCGCCGACCAGGGCGAGGGTTTCACCCCGGCATATCGACAGAGACACATCTTCGACGGCGTGCACCTTCATTCCGCTGGGCAGCGGAAATCGTTTGACCAGGTTGCGGATCTCCAGCAGATTCTCGCCTGCCCCGACCGAGTCACTGCCGCTGGCGACGGCCGCCTCGGCTAACGCGCGGTTCACAGCGCCGCTCCGCTGACCACGAAGCGTTCGGGCTTGGTCTTGCCGCTCATGCTGCCTAGCCGTGGCACAGCGGCGAGCAGATCTTTGGTATACGCCTCTTGCGGGTTGCTGAATATGTCCATTACGGAAGCTTCCTCAACAAACTTCGAACGGCGCATGACTAGCACCCGGTCGGCGACCTCAGCGACAACGCCCATGTCATGGGTGATGAAAATGACCGCCGCCCCGATCCGGTCGCGCAGGTCCAGTATCAGCGACAGAATTTGCGCCTGGATCGTCACGTCTAGGGCGGTCGTGGGTTCGTCGGCGATGATGATCCGCGGCTCGCAGGCCAATGCCATCGCGATCATCACTCGTTGGCGCATTCCTCCGGACAATTCATGCGGATACTGTCGTATCCGCCGTGCTGCTTCCGGAATCCGGACCATGTCCATCAGCTCGAGGCAGCGATCGTGCGCGGCTTTCGCGCTCGCCGGTCGATGAGTCGTGATTGCCTCGATGATCTGGTTGCCGACGGTATAGAGCGGGTTGAGGCACGTCAGTGGCTCCTGAAAGATCATCGAGATCGCATTGCCGCGGACTCGGCGAAGTTGGCTTTCACTCGTCCGGCACAGGTCGATGACCGACCCATCCGGCTGCCGAAGATTAATTTCGCCGCTGATGATCTTTCCAGTCGTGGAGAGCTCGATCAGCCGCATGATGGACATCGCCGTAACGCTCTTGCCCGAGCCGGACTCGCCCACGATCGCGAGGATCTCGCCCGCACCGAGGGTAAAGCTCAAGTCATCCACGGCGACGGAGTCCCCAAATTTCACGGTGAGGCCCCGCACGTCGAGCAGTGGTTGTTCGCTCATCGGTCCCGTCCCTTCGGGTTCAATGCGTCGTTGAGGCCATCTCCGATAAGACTGACACTGAGAACGGAGAAGAAAATCGCCAGCCCGGGGAAGACGACGGGCCACCAGGCGACCAGGATCTGGTCACGGTTGTCGCCCAGCATCAGTCCCCAACTCAGCGTGTTCGGGTTGGTCGCGCCGATAAAGCTCAGGCCCGCTTCTAGCAGCATCGAGATTCCGATGATCAACGTGGTGTAGACCAACGCCGGGGGCAGCGCATTAGGCAACACCAAGCGCAGCATGATGCGCAGATCTCTCGCACCGATGGACTTCGCGGCCTTCACATACTCCAACTGCCGTATCCGCAGGAACTCTGCTCGGATCAAGCGCGCCGTCCCGGGCCAAGTCACGATCCCGATCGAGATCGTGATCGTTAGGAAGTTCGGACCAAACAGGCTGACGACCACCAGCGCCAGCAACAATGCGGGAAGTACTTGGAAAAACTCGGTGAAGCGCATCAGTGCCGAATCGGCAAATCCCCCGTAGAAACCGGAAAGCCCGCCTACGACGAGTCCGATCACTGCCGACAGTGCGGCCGCGGCCGCACCCACCAACAGCGTGACCCGCCCGCCGTTGAGGATTCCGGCAAAGATGTCACGCCCCAGCTTGTCGGTGCCCAGCAACGGGGCGCCCGATGCCCCGGGCGCTAGGTGCGTTGGCCCGACCACCGCGAACGGTGAGACCCGGTAGAGCATCGGACCGAAAATCGTCGCCAACACGATAATCAGCAAGATGACCAATCCGGTCACCGCGGACTTGTTTCGCCGAAACACCTGCCATGCCGATACTTGTCGAGCCTGAACCGGTGCGTTGGTGATGTCGATCGGGACCGCGCTCATGATGCCTCACTCTTGACGCTGATGCGTGGATCGATGATCCGGTAGACGATGTCGGTGATCAGGTTCGCGACGATGACTAGTACGGCGCTCATCGCCAGAATTCCCAGCAGCACCGGGGTATCGCGACGGCTAACCGAATCCAGCGCCAACCGCCCGATTCCCGGCCAGTTGAACACCACTTCGATCAGGATTGCGCTGGAGATCAGAGATCCGACCTGCAGCCCCGCGAGGGTCACCAACGGGATCAGCGCATTGCGGAATGCGTGTTTGAAGACGACCTTGCGTGATCGCAGGCCCTTAGCCCACGCGGTCCTGATGTAGTCCGAGCCGAGGACTTCGAGCATGCTCGCCCGCCCGGTGCGGGCATACAACGCGATGTAGATGATCCCTAGCGTGAAGGCGGGGAGTACCAGGTGCCATGCAACGTCCCCGACGACGTTCAGCGCGCCGTCCGGGACGATGATGCTCTGCATACCCGCGGTCGGGAAGAACGGCACCCAAATGGCGAAGATGATCACCAGCATGATTCCAGTCCAGAACGCCGGCGCCGAGAACCCGACCAGTGCCACCACCGTCACGACATACGACATGATGCCGCGTGGTTTCCAGGCGGAGTACAGACCCATCAAGGTGCCGACAAACGCACCGATCAGCAACCCTGTCACAGCGAGCAACAACGTCGCCCCCAACCGCGGCAGAACCAGGTCCATCACCGAACTGTTCATCCAAAAGGAGTACCCGAAGTTTCCATGCAGTACTTGCCAGAGGTAGCTACCAAGCTGCACAAGTAGCGGCTTGTCCAGTCCGAAGTCGTGCCGGATCTGTGCCATCTGAGCGGGCGATGACCCGCCCTGACTCCCGGCGATCGCACCCGCGGCATCACCCGGGGCCAGATGGATCAGCAGGAAGTTGAGCACGATCACCGCGAGTATCAACAAGATCGCCTGCAGTACTCGCGAAGCGATGAATCGCGTCATCGACATACCTCCGTTCGGTTCATCGGCACCGGTCGTGGACTCACGGCTACTTCTTGGTAACGGTCATGTCGAACATCGGGCTCATCAGTCCCCAGATGCCGTTCGGCGCTTTCGACACTGTCTGGTTGTATGCGTTGACGAGCGGTACGTCGGTCATCCAGATGTACGGGATGTCGTCGGTGACAATGTCCTGGAATTGGTCATATAGACCCTTGCGTGTCTTCTCGTCTGTGGCCGATGCGGCCTCGCTCAGGAGCGCATCTGCCTTCGGGTTGCAGTACTGGGCCATATTCGCCCAGACCACACCCGGACGAATGTTGTTGCACAGGAATTGTCGATCTACCCCAATCGACGGGTCGCCCCAGTTGTACTGAGCGTCGACGGTCATGTCGTAGTCGAAGTTGGCGACCTTGTTTGACCAGGTAGGGAAGTCCGGAGCGGTCTCCAGGTTGACCACGATGCCGATCTTGGCGAGATTCTCCTTGACCAGATTCGCGACTCCCTGCTGCGAGTCAGGGATTCCCGGAATGTAGGTCAGCCGCAGTTCAAATCGCTTGCCGGAGCCGTCCTTGGGGTATCCAGCATCGTCGAGGAGGGCGCCTGCCTTCTTCGTGTCGTACGAGTACTTGTCGTTGATCTTCTTGTCGAAGTATGGGCTGCCCGGTGCAATGGGGCCGCGCGCTAGATTCACCGCACCGTCGTAAAGCTGCTTGGAATTACCCTTTACGTCGATTGCCATTCGGATGGCTTCGCGCACCTTCACGTCGCTCAGGTATTTACTCTTGAGGTTGAGGTCGATCTGGCTCATGTAGCCGACACCCTCATAGCCCTTATCGGCCACCGTCACGCCACTGATCTTCTTCAGCTGGTTCGTCGTCGACGGCGAGCTGGATGCGGTCAGGTTAAGCTCGCCGCTTTGCATTCCCAGCACCAGCGAGTTCGCTTCGGGAAAGAACTGATAGATCACGTTGTTGACTTTGACGCGGTCCTTCATGAAGAAGTCGTCGAACTTCTTCAGCACCAGCTTGCTGCCTTTGTCGTAGCTAACCAGTTTGTACGGTCCAGAACCGACCACGTCTGACAGATTCAGCGGCGAGTTCGTCCAGTTGTCGACCTTCTCGTATATGTGCTTCGGCATGACCGGAAGAAACAGTGGCGACATCGCGATCATGATGGCCGGCGACGGGCTCGAAAGATGAATGACAACGGTCTGCGGATCGGGAGTGTCCACCGATGTGACCTTGCCGAACAACTGCTCACCAAACGGATGGTGCGCCTTGACTAGCCCGATCGAGAACGCGACATCCTCTGAGGTGATGGGCGTCTCGTCGTGGAATTTCGCGTCCTTGACCAGATGCAGAGTGAGTTGCTTCTTGTCATCGGTAAATTCCCATGACTTCGCCAGGTATGGTTTCGGGTCGAAACTGTCGTCGTAGTACACCGGGCTGGCAAACAACTGCGCACCCGGCAGTGCGGTCGCGAAACCCGACTGCACGGCTGGGATGAGCGTGCGGGGAACCTGCGTGGTTCCGATGATCACCGTGTCGCTGGCACTGGGGCTCCCGGCTCCACCGCCGCTACCGCACGCGGTTGCCAACAGCGTCACGATCGCAATGAGTACGACGGTAATACGACGTTTAACCATGAAGTTAGCCGTTTCTTCTCGGAGTCGGGGTGACCGGGGACGGGCTCCGACCCGCGGCGTCATCGCCTACGTAGCCGCTGGGGCTCGGATCGGTTCTCAGAGAGTGGCAGGGTCCATCTGGTTAGTACAGAGCCAGAAATAGCGTGATGTAGCAGTCCAGATTCGACGTTAATGTTCGATAACCGAAAATTTCAGTCGACTCTCCACAGGTATCTCGCCCCTGCTAAGGCAAAACGTCAAAGAAATCGCGATGCGCGGGCGCCGATGACCAACCACGCGGGATGCGTGCCTATACCGAATCGTTACCTGCCAGCAGGTCGAGCGCCGTTAGCTGGTCACCCGTCTGCGACAATCCGGTACGCGGCCGCCAACTCGCGGATGCCGCCGGGGATCTGGCGTAGTGGAATCGCGGCAAACCCAAGGCGAAGATGTCGCAGCGGTGCCTGCGGCTCGGCCCAGTGTTCGGCCGGCGGCTCAAGCAATACTCCGTGCACTCGCGCGTGCACCGCCACCTGTCGCCAGTCGATGCGGTCCGGTGCGCGCATCCACAGGCTGGTCCCGCCGGGGGGATAGTTGCCGGTCCAGCCAAGCTGATCCTCCAACTCGGACTGTAGGAGGCTCCATCGCTTGGAAAGCTCTGCGCGATGCGCGGCCAGGGCTCGAGCGTAGTCACCATTTCGGATGAAAATTGCGAGCGCTCTCTGCATGAGGCCCGGGGCTTGCCGAATCGTCAGACGCAATCGATCACGCATAGCAGCGATCAGACGGGCGTCCGCTACAACGAAACCGACGCGCAGTCCCGGCGCTATGAACTTCGAAAACGTGCCCAGGTAGATCGTGCGCCCGGTTCCGTCGAGAGAGGCGAGGGCAGGGCTCGGGGCTCCGCGGTACCGCAGCTCGCTGTCGTAGTCATCCTCCACGATCGTGAAGTCCTCGGCGTCAGCTGCTTCGAGGAGTTCGATTCGTCGCTCGACGCTCATCGTTACGTTGGTGGGGTGCTGATGACTGGGGGTTACATACACCAGATCCGCGCCGTTCAGGTTCTCGTTGACGACGAGACCGGCACCGTCCACTCGCCCAGCACGCACGGTCGCGCCATGGGACCCAAGTATCTGGCGCGCGTCGGGGTAGCCGGGATCTTCGACAATCGCCTGGGTACCCGGGCCGGTCAGAAGGTCCGCGATCATCGACAGTGCGTGTTGACTGCCCAGCGTGATCAGCACCTGGTCCGGGTTGCAGTCCACACCACGGATGGCCGCGATACGTCCACAGATCTGCTCCGCCAGTAACGGGTCGTCGCCGCCGTGCTCCGCCGTGCTCCAAACCAGGTGGTCTGCATCGAGCGCATCGCGCAGCGCCCGCAGCCAGGCCGACCGAGGAAACATGCGCGGGTCGGACTGTCCTGTGATGAACGGGTACGGCGCGTGCCACCAGGAGGGCTCTGACCCGGTCCTGGTGGCAGTTCGGACCGCTGGAAGCAGTTTGTCCCAGCGGTCCGGCGCTGTGCCGTCTGCGGAACTTGTTGACCCCGTCGGAATCCGCAGTAGTTCGGGATTGACAAACAGCCCACTGCGCGGGCGAGACTCGACGTAGCCCTGAGCAACGAGAAGATCCAACGCGGCAACGACCGTCGACCTCGACACGCCTAGCTGTGCGGCCAGCAACCGTGAGCTGGGCAGCCGACCCGCGGGACCTAGCGTCCGGGAGATGATCTGGCGTTCGATAATCCGCTGCACCTGGTGCACCAACGACTCCGCTGATGTGCGTCCCATCCTGGCCCCTCCGGTCTGGCCTGTTAACTGGGCACCATTCTGGTACTTCACAAGCCAGATGCAAGAGTGTCAGACTCACCTGACAATTACCTCACCGGCAACGGCATCGACCAAACCCACGAGATCGGAGCACCTGGCATGACCACGCAACGCCAGAGTGTCTTCGGACGTTCGCGGGATGCCGCCATCCTCATTAGATTCGCCTTCCCGTGACCGCGCTGCTGATTACGTCCTTCTGCGTCGCGGCCTTTTCCGCCGCTGCGCAGGCTCTGACCGGGTTCGGATTTGCGCTACTCGGCGTCCCACTGCTGGCCCTAGCGGTTGACGCACACACCGCCGTTGTCGCGATTACGACCGTGGAACTCGCACTCACTGCCGTGATTGCGATCCGCGAGTGGTCGCATGTCCAATGGCGGTCCGTCATTGTCGTTACGTTGGCCAGTTTCGTCGGGATCCCGATCGGTCTGTATGTCCTAGCCACCTTTGACGAGCACCTTCTGAATGCCGTCATCGCGGTGGTCGTGCTGGTCTTCGCCGCGATCATCGCATTCGGATTGACAGTTCCTCGCGGCCCACGCACCGAGATCGTCGCAGGTGTATCGAGCGGCGTTCTGCTGGCCTCGACCGGAATGAATGGACCACCTCTCGTTGCGGCGTTTCAGGCGATGGGGCTCTCGCCGAGAAGCTTCCGAGCGACGCTACAGGCGGCGTTCACCGTTCAAATCATCATCGTGGTCATCGGTTTCGTACTCACCGACCAATTCACCGGACAAAGCGTCACCGTCGCCGCTACGGCGATTCCCGCGCTCGTCATCGGATGGTTCCTTGGTGACAAGCTATTTCACCGTCTGACGGGACCGCATTTCCGACGACTCGTACTCGGCACCCTGGTCGTGAGCGGCGTTCTGACCCTTATTAGGGCCTTTGCGGGCTAACCACCACGGCGGAATCCGCCCTCCGAGTTGATCACTTGACCGACCACCCAGCGACCCTCGTCGGAGACTAGCCACGCAATGAGGCGCGCAGGATCGTCAGGTTCGCCGTACCGCCCCTGCGGGAACGCCGCTCGCACCCGCGCCAGGTCCTCATCACCCCGGTCAGCCGTCGACGGATCTAAGTAACCGGTGTTCACGGGGCCCGGATTTATCGCATTCAAAAGGATGTTCCGGCTCACCAATTCGTCCGCGACAGTAGGAAGTACGCCGACGAGCGCCGCCTTTGCCGCGGCGTACGCCACTTCACCAGGCATCGGGCCGAGCTGCTGTCCCGAGGTCATCCAGACAACCCGGCCGCCATCACGCCCATCGTGCTGCCGGGCAAAGTGTTGGGTAAGCAGCAAAGTGGCGCGCGCATCGACCTGCCAATGGCCGTCAAGCTGACCTGCGTCGAGGTCGAGCAATCCGCCATCCTCACCGCTCCTGGCCTGGTTGCAGATCAGGATGTCCACGTGCCCGAACGACTCGACCGCGGACTCGATAACCGCGCTGACCGCCGACGGCTGTGCGAGGTCGGCGCTCAGATCCGCGATCCGGCCTGGCGAATTCCGCGCCAGTTCAGCGACGACCTCGCCGACGTCGTCAGATCCCCACGGCTGCGCGTCGTCGTGGGCCGCGTAGTGGGTGATGAAGACGTCCGCGCCCATCGCAGCCAACCGCGTTGCGACCGCGAACCCGATCCCGCGGCGCCTGCTTACGCCGGTGACCACAGCGACTCGCCCGCGCAGTGACTCGGTCATGTTCGCCCGCTAGCTGGTCGACGTCAACTAGATGCCGCGACTCATCCGTTCGGCCATATCGGCCGGTACGCCGAAGGGCCGAGTGCGTTCGAGTAGCAACGCGGTCTCGCGCGGCACCGAGACGCCAGATGCGACCAGCCTCTTGTTGATTCGGTTACTGTACGGCGAGTTCTTGGCGATTTCGGCAGCCAGATCGGCGACCGTTTGATCGAGCTCGGAAGCGGGCACGGCACGGTCGACGAGGCCAATCTCGGCCGCGTCAGCACCGGAAATCCGCCGGCTGGTAAACATCAGTTCCTTGGCCTTAGAGCGCCCGACTCGCTCCGGCAGCCGGACCGACATGCCCCAAATCGGCACCAGACCCCACTGTCCGTGAGTGTCGCCGATCTTCGCGTCGGAAGCGGCGACCAGGATGTCGCACGCGAGCGCGAGCTCAAGACCGCCGGTGAAGCAGTGCCCCTGGATGCGGCAGATTGTCGGCTGCGGCAGGGCTTCGAGGAGGTCAACGGTTTCGGACTGTTCGTACTTCCCTGGTTCGGCGGCTTTGCGCTCCGAGATGCCGCCGAGATCGTTTCCTGCGCAGAACGACCGACCGGCACCAGTAAGCACGACGACCCGCACGTCATCGTCCTCGGCAAGGTCCTCGAGATGTTCGCGGAGCTGTTCGAAGACCGCCGGCGTGAGAGCGTTGAGCTTCTCGGGCCGGTTGAGGCTCAGCGTGGTAACAAAGTCTTCATCGGTCCTGACAACGAGATCCATGATCGCTCCTGCCGTAATGATGGTGGAAGATCAGGCATGGACTGCCGTGCCTGATCTTCCACCATCATTACAGAAGCGTCGCGCCGAAGTGCATGCGCTAGTTCTTGTCGATCCGCACGTCCCCGGAGTCGGCCTTCGCGATCAGTGGCCGCGCGGATCCGTTGTCGACCGGGATGTCGACTGCGGTACTTCCACTGCTGGCCGAGGCCTGCACGTCGTACGGCGTGAGACCCGGAACGGTCAGGTAAATCGAACCCGACGAGGCGCTCACGCTGATGTTGTCTGCATCCTTAGTCAGGTCTACCCGGATATCTCCGCTGTCGGCATGCGCAGTGAAGACCTTTGCGCGGATACCGCTGGCGCGGATATTGCCGGAGTTGGCCTTGGTGTCGACGTTGCCGTCGATATCGGTCAGCGTGACGTCACCGGAGTCCGCGGACACCTCGACAGCACCCTCGATCCCCGTCAGCCGCACGTCACCCGAATTCGCCTTCGCGACGACGTCACCGTGGACTCCACGCAAGTCCAGATCACCGCTTGATGTCTGTGCATCGACCTTGATGTCCGGCGAGACATAGATTCGATAGTCGATATTGCAGTTCGACGTACCGGCGCATTCGTCGCCGATCTTGAGTACGCCGTCGGTCAACACGCTCGTCGAGTGGGGTTCGTCCGACGAAGTGCCGGACCAATGCATCGACCGCTCTACGCGGGCACCGTCAACCGAATCGTCGGCGATGATCTGTATATCGGACGAGCTCACATTTGAGACCGTCAACGCCGAGATCGCGCCGGGATAGTTCTTGGAGTCCGAGCCTGTACGCAATGACACCAGCAAATACATCTGGAGCAACGCTCCTGCAATGGCGAGCACGGTAAGGACCGAGCCGGCGATGATCCAACCGCGCCTAGTCTCCGGTGATGGATTGTCGGCCGCGCGCACGTCCGGGTCGTAGTCATGTCTATACATAGTGGTTGTCACGATCGCGCGCCTTTCGAGGCCGCAAGAAACTGCAGGACCGCCACGACGCGGCGGTGCGGACTTTCCGTCTGAGACATGTCGAGCTTGGTGAAGATGGCGTTGACGTGCTTTGCTACCGCGCTCTCACTGACCACAAGTGCCTCGGCGATTCCGCCGTTGGACCGGCCCTCGGCCATCAGCTCGAGTACGTCGCGCTCGCGTGGTGTCAGGGCCTCCAGCGGATCACCGGACCGACGGATCAGCAGTTGCGCCACGACCTCGGGGTCAAGCGCCGTACCGCCCGCAGCCACTCGGCGCAACGCGACAATGAAGTCCTCGACGTCCGCAACCCGGTCCTTGAGCAGATAGCCGACCGCCTTCGTCGTACCGCTCAGGAGATCTGTCGCGTAGCGCTCTTCGACGTACTGCGACAGGATCAGCAGGGCGACATCCGGCCAGGTCGAGCGTACGACTAGGGCGGCGCGGATCCCCTCGTCGGTAAATGATGGCGGCATCCGTACGTCGACCAGCGCGAGGTCCGGAGCATGTTGTTCGACCGCCCGCAGCAGGTCTTCGGCGTTGTCGACCGCCTCGACGACCTCGATGTCGGCGACGCTGAGCAGCCGGATGAGCCCCTCACGTAGCAGGGTCGAGTCTTCGGCGATTACGACGCGCACGGTAGCTCCGCGAGAATATGGGTCGGTCCCCCGACCGGTGAGTCGATCAGTAAATGTCCATCTACAGCGTCGATTCGCTGTTTGAGGCCATCCAGACCGCTGCCCTTGGCATGATCCGCGCCGCCGACCCCGTCGTCGGTGACGCGCAGTGACAGCCACTCTCCGTCCGAGGTGACGACGACCTGTACGACGTTGGCGCGGGCATGCTTAATCACGTTGGTCAGCGCCTCGGAGATCACGAAGTAGGCGACCGCCTCGATCGTGCGGGCCGGGCGCATAGGTAGGTCGACGTCGAGTTGGATCGGGATCGGGGACCTCGCGACGATGCCCGAGAGTGCGGCGTCCAGACCGCGGTCATCGAGCACCGCCGGGTGCAGGCCGCGCACCAGCATTCGCAGCTCGACGAGGGCCTGCTTGGCCTCGTCGTGTGCGTCGTCGAGCGCTTTTCTGGCCGGCATGGGCAGGTCCTTGAAGGTTGCCTTCGCGATACCAAGGTTCATCGCGAGAGACGTCAGCCGTTGCTGAGTGCCGTCATGCAGGTCGCGCTCTATGCGGCGGCGTTCGGCATCGGCGGCGTCGACGACGCCGGCGCGACTCTTGGAGAGCGTTTCTACCTTTTCGCTCAACGCGCGGTTACGGCTCGGGCCGAGTAACGCGATCGCCAGAATTCCATCCATACATGCCATCGCGCGGGCCACCCACGGGGTGAGGATGAACGCAACGATGCCGATGACGGTGAAGGTGATGCGGATCGCGAGGGCTTCCGGCACCCACGGAGTTTGATCCAGGCCGGCCATGCTCAGAGACCAGGTCGTGGCAAAGACGGTCGCGCACAGGACCGACATCGCGATCCAGGCAACGAGGAGGTTGGTCATCACGAAGTTCAGCAGACCGACGAGCGTGTGGTACGTCAGTTGCCGCCACGTCGACCTGCTCTTCAACCGAACGAGGGTGCCTTTGACGAATGAGTAGTGGGTGTCGGGGCGTCGCGCCGCTGGGATGCGCAGGCCAATGAGCGATGCGAGACGTGAGCGATGCACATACGTGAGTCCGTCGTTGAGCCACCACAAGATCACCAGCAGGATGAGCGATGGGATAACCAGCGGGGCGAGACCGAACGACAGCGGTAGGAGCACGACGATCGTGACAAACGTCGGGAAGCCGATCAAGCCGGCCAAGACCGTCGACAAAATCGCCGCGCCTCCAGGGATTGCGCGATATCGCGCAACGGGAGGGGCATCGCCGGCCGAGCGGCGTACCTGCTGGGTAAAAGTCGTGGTCACGCTGACTACGGTAGCCGCCGGCACGAGCTGCCGCGATGTCGCGAACATCCGTGTTGATGGTGGTGTTATCTACAGGACGTGCCTTGGCTCATTCCTCGTCGGGTAACCAGTTCCCGTGCAGCCCGAGCGGGACCCGCACAGGGATCCGCACTCGGGCCACCGGCCCCGACGCAGGGTCGGCAGCGGGCACTAATAGGAACCAGCTCTCCGATCCATTTGGCTCAGTAGCGAACGTCATCCACCATCCGTGATCGGGATCGGGGTCCCCCGGCCGCGCCGCAAAGGTCGGCTCACCGAGCAGGAGGTCGTCCGCGGTCCATTGCAGCATCGTCCCGTCACTCGGCCGGTACCAGCGGATGGCGTCCCCCGTGCCGTGCGGCAGCTCCCGTCGTCCAGTCTCGGCGGCGACCGCGATCCAGTCATGCTCCTGTCCCATCCGCCGGTCGTCGATCCGCGGGAACTCGATCGAGGCCTCGTCCACGGTGGCCCGGGTGACGTTTCCGGCGCCGGGATCGATGGTGGCGCGTATAAGTGACGTCGTTTTCGGCAGCGTCGACAACCCCATGCCGGGGTGGTCGTACTGCACGTAGTCGACCACTAGTCGGCCATCGTCGAGGTCGAATGCATTCGCCGTGTGCCACAGCCAGAACGCCTCGTCGGACACCCAGCGCACCGCCCCGCCGTCGCGGGGGATGATCGCGATGCGCGTGCCTAGCTCCGGTCGCCAGGAAAGTGGCGACCCGCCGCTCATCATTGCGGCTACGTCAATCAGCAACGGCGCGAGAAACAGCACGACGGCGGTGCTGGTCAGTGCCATGTCGTGGATCATGAACGACGTGTCCACGCCGGACACGGGCGTCGGCGCACGTACCACTCCGCCGTCGGGACCGAGCACCGACCACGTGAGGTACGGAGGCTCCTCCATGTAGCAGAAGACAAACATCTCGCCGGTTACCGGATCGATCTTCGGGTGCGCCGTTATGCCCAGCGGGATCGCCCCATCGAATAGTTCACGACCGACGGTCCGCACGTCCGGACTCAAGCAGAACGGGTTCGCGGATTCGGCAAGGGCGAGGATGCGACCCGCGTGCCGCACGATGTTGACGTCCGGGATGTCCCGGGTGACATAGGCGAGATCGGGACCGACGTCGGCGGGGTCGGGCAGCCCACCCCCACTCATGATCCCGGGCCACAGCGCCCGACCCCGCTGTTCCTCAAGGTCCATCGCCGGCGTTCGGACGAACCGATTCGAGTACGCCGCCGTGCCATCGGCGATCTGCATCCGGTGCACCATGCCGTCGCCGTCGATCGGGTAGAGGTACGAGCCGAGCGGGGTGAAACGCGGGTTCGGGCCGTTGCGCACATACATCCCGTTCAGCTCGACGGGAAGCTCGCCGATTACGGTCAGCCCCGGCAATTCGACCTCGTCGACGACCGGCTCGAAGGCACCGCTCAGGTGAGGATCCGCGGCCGCGTCCACAAGTCCGAGCGCGGGGCGGTCATGGGCAGGCAGCGCGTTCATGCCGACCGCCCCGCTTCAAGTGCCTCGGTGCTCTCGGCCTCCGCTCTGGCGACACCCCGGGCACGCTCGGGGTAGGAGATCGTCAACTTCACCAACGCGATATAGATGACGATCGGGATCACCCAGTTCAGCAGAAGGTCGAGGTAGCCGTCGGTGAGGTCGACGTCGGCCCGTTGAAGCGCGACCAACACGACGGAGAGCAGTCCAATCGCCAACAGCCCCGCACCCCAGGCAGTCGACAGCACCCGGTTGACCCGCCCGAAAGTCGGCGAACTCCAGTACTGCTTCGGAACGCTCTGACGGGCGAACTCCTCGGTAAAGGGCCGGATCGGCACCATCGCCAGGATGAACACACCAAGGACGACCGCGACCAGAGCAGCCGACCAGGTGACCAGCCAGCGCCCGACGCCGGATCCGCCGAGGAAGTCCAGCCCAGCGATCACCACGAAGATGACCACGGATGCGCCGTTAAGTACGGCCGAGCCTTTGTTCTTGCCACCGGTTGCCGCGAAAAATGCGGTCAGCGCCAGGGCAACGACCGACGCCCAACCGATGGCGTGGGAGAAATCGCGCTCACTGAGAATGTCGAATGCGATGAACGGCAGAAAGCCGATCACGACGGCGATGGGATTCATACGGACAACCCTGGCGTCTTTCGCGGCAGGAGACATCTGCCAAGTGGCCTATATCTAGAGGGAGTCCGTCGCCAACGCTTCCGATGCCATCGCGGTGGCCACGTCCACCCGCGACCGAAGGTCGAGCTTGCCCAGGATATGTGAGACATGCACCTGCACCGTGCGCGGAGACAGGTACAGGCGGGTACCGATCTCGGGGTTCGTGAGACCTTCCCGGACGAGCCCGGCGACCCGCCGCTCGGTCGCGGTCAGGCTCGCCGGACCGGTCCGAGCGGGCCGATGTCGCTCGCGAGAGCCGCGGCGTACCCCCAAGGACCGGGTTCGCGCAAGCAGCCGATCCCGGTCGGTCACAGCCCCCATTCGGTCATAGATCGCCAGGGCATCCTCCATGCGATCTCGAGCCCGCTGTAACTGCGATGCTGTGGCCGCCGCGCACGCCGCCTCCTCCAGCGCGTAGCCGGCGACCGTGGTGAAGCCGTAATTGGTTGCGCTCGTCGCGGCGGTCTCGAGGAGGTCGACGTCGCCACCGCTCATGCCCATCACGAGGTCCACGCTGTGGGCGAAGGCTGGCGATCCGGAATAGTCCAGAGCGGAGATCTCCTCGGCCACCCGCTCACACAGCCCAGGTGCCCACCCGATCAGACCAACACGACACACGTCCGGCGCGATCTGCAGCATCCAGATCGGGCCGCCGGCGGGCGCCGCGGCCCAGAGGTCACGGGCGAACACCGCGGCAGCTTCGGTATCTCCCGAGGCTTCCAGTGCGGCCAATGCTCCCCAGCCGGGATCGTCCGAGCCAAACTGCAACGGCAACCTTCGGGAGCTGAAGTGTCGCAGCCTGTCCTGCGCGGCGCGGATGTTGCCGCGATGCGCGTCCATGTATGCCACCTGTCCGATGGCGATCGAGATCCAACCACTGCCGGACTCTTCGGCGAGCTCCAGCCCGGACGTGTATTCGGCTAGCGCGTCGTTCCAATCGCCTGCGGTGAAGGCGATTCCCGCGGCTACGAAGCAGTGGTACGCCGAGAGCCAGCTGGCACCAAGCTCCTGCGACCGGCGCCGCGTGTCCAACACTGCCTGCCGGGCGGGCTCGACTCCGCGGGCGAACAGGTCGAAGAAGGGCGGCCATACCAGCGCCGAGGTCTGTGCCTGCCGTCCCTCGTCGTCCAGCTGAAGCGCGAACTGTTGCTCGATCAGTGCGCTGGCTTCGAGCGATCGGCCGTCCAGGTGAGCGGCACAGCTCAGCGAGACCAGCGCTTGGGCTTGAGCGTTGCGGTCGTCGCTCGCGACTAACGCCGGCATACTCGCGGAGATGTCAGCGGCCGCCGCCTGCCAGTCACCGTTCAGGATCCTGACCCAAGCGTGGACCTGTTCGAGCTGGTGGCGCGTCTCCAGCGGCAGATCGGGTGCGGCAAGCGGCCCCTCGATCGTGCGCAGGGCGGCGGCGGTTTGTGCCGCGTCGACCTGGGATTGAATGAGAAGCCTGAACAGCTCGGCTTGCGCCCTGGGGTCGGTGGTGGCCGGCAGCTGCGCTTGCACTACGTCGACTGCCTGTCGCATCTGCCCGGACAGGAACAACGCTCGCGCCTGCTGAGCGACCGCGGTTCCGGCATGATCCGTTGCCGCCGCGTAGGTCGGGATCTCGGCGAGCAGCTCGGCCGCCACGGCAGGTGCGAAGTCGGTCGATTCGCGGGCCGCCTCCCATAACGCTGGCTCGATCGCCGAGTCAGCCGTCGCGTCTGCTCCGGCCGCCGCCCGCAAGAGGTGCCGCGCGACCAGCGCTGGGCTGGATCCGCTGGCCCGCAGCAATTCCGCGGCTCGTTTGTGCAGCGCCCGCCGGGCGGGTTCATCGATCAACTCATATGCCGCATCCCGATACACGTCGTGGCTGACGCCAATCAGGTCGGTGTCCGAACCCGACGACCCGATCACCAACCCGCTCCGCCGCAGCCGTTCCAGCATGGGTCGAAGTGCCTCGACGGAGGTAAACATTAGATCGGCGATGTCGGCCAGGCTGGCCGGCGTCGCGAGTACGGCCAACGCGCTCAGCAGTTCCAACCCGGACTCGTCGTCCATTTGCCGCAACAGGTCCCGCACCAGCGGGCCGAGCTCAGCCGTCGGCGATACAGCGTCATCAGAAAGGTCGAGGCTGTCGCGGCCGACCGGACGCAGCGCGCGTCGCGACTCCAGGCTTCTAAACAGTTCCTTGATGAAGAGCGGATTCCCGCCGGTCGCGTCGAACGCTCGCATCAGGTTCGCCGCCGGCCAGCGACCCACCAGGGAATGGACCAGGGTCCTTATAAGTTTCGGGTCCATCGGGCCGACTTGGATGCAGAGATCAGTCTGCTGCAGTATCACGTCAACCTGCTCGCGGGACGGCTGAGTGCGCGCCGCCAGCAAGACTGCCAACGGCAGATTCCCCGCTGCCCAGACCAGACGACGCAAGGCGCGCAGTGACGCTGCATCGACCTGATGGACGTCGTCGATCCAGACCAGCACGGGGCCACCGGCACACATGGAGTCCACGCGGGTGAACACGAACTCGGTGGGATCCTCTCCCCGCGGCGGATCGCCGACGAGATCATTGATGACCGCGAAACTCTTGCGGCGGCGAGCCGGGTCGCCGACCGCGGTCAGCACCTGCGCCGGCGACGACCTAGCCTGATCGACGAACTCGGATGCCAAATACGACTTGCCGATGCCGGCCGGTCCTGTGAGCGCCACCGATGCGCCAGCCCTTGACGACCCATTGATGACTGGCAGCAGAATCTCCCGCAACCGGTGATCGATCTCGTTCCGGGACAACTCTTCGGGGCCACCGACTGCGGGGCGACCAATCTGGGGGCCGCCATCGGAGCCTGTCACCGGTCCGCTCGGGAGTAGATCCGCCTGCCGCGCCGCCCATGCGACGTACGACAGCGCATAGGCATGTCGCGAACTGTTGTCACTGTCCTAATCTGGCACACCTGGAATTGACATGCAATCTCTGACTTTCGCGCTCACCAGCCAGATCCGATCTATATCAGAAAACCGCCGGTCCGACGTTGTGATCACCGCGAGTGGCGCGATGTCTGCCCTATCTACCCCGGCAAGATGTACAACGACTGGCAGGGTCGACGACCCATCCGGACGACCGATCGATGCGGTCCGAATGATCCGCGATGACATCAAAAGTCGCGTTCGCAGATCTTGTCGACAAGGTCGTCGCGCCTGGCCATCCGCGCTCAGTACCCGTGTCCAGCGAACCAAAACCATTGCCACATAGACGAAAAAGGGCCGAACGCGGCCCGCGGAAAGTGTCGGTAGGTCGGGCTAGCGTCGAGGCCAGAAGACCCATCCACCGCGGTGTCGAGAACCGGTGCCGCGGCAATCCGAACAGGAGCCACCCATGCCTACCGGACCCGAGTACGCCGCACCCGAACGGTCCACCGAGCCCAGCCAGCCCGACGCGGTCGTCGAAGCTGACCCGAATGACCGGCTGCGTGATGCCGTCGATGCGGCCACCGGCCACACCGAACCCGACCATGACCACGACCACGGGGACGAGGGTGACCAGGATGAGCGGAGGGCGCTACCGACGTTCCTGACCCCTATCGAGGACCCTGAAGCGACCTACGACT